>JAUVPY010000055.1 GCA_030598425.1 Anaerolineae bacterium | reverse complement strand
GCCTCCTCAAAACGGGCGGTTAGCGTCATCCCAAAATCCTCCTATCACTCCCCGCAGACTCCCCACCCCTCGCGGCGAGTCTGTGACTCGCCGCCTGGCGCGGGCTGATCGCGGATCAGGTAGGGCGGCTTTCCATAGCCGCCGTAGGGGCAGGTATAGAAACCTGCCCTACTCTGACGACTCGAAGCGGATCCAATCCAGCGCCGCGGCCAGCGTCGGCTCTGTCAGCGGCGGGCCGAGGGCGACGCTCACCGGACGCAGACCATCCAGCGCCTCCAGCGCCGATCCTGGCTCGGCCCCCTTGACGCCGATGATCGCGTGGCTCCAGCGAAACCGCTCGCGCAGGTCGCCGCTGGCACCGATGGAACGCAGCGCAAGCACCGCCTCGTCTCCCAGGTTCATCGAGGCCTCGTCGGCGACGGCGACGGCGACCGTGTGCCCCTCAGGCACC
Organism: Anaerolineae bacterium; assembly: GCA_030598425.1. GTDB lineage: Bacteria > Chloroflexota > Anaerolineae > 4572-78 > NAK82 > JAUVPY01. The sequence continues at coordinate 9,224 of JAUVPY010000055.1, read as the reverse complement.
GCCGCGATAAACTCCGCCAACGCGGTTGAGGCGCCGGGGTCCAAATGGGTGTCAAAGCTGGCGGTCAGGACCTCGCCCTGGGGGGAAATAACGGCCACGTTGTAGCCCCGCCCGTTGGCTGACACGTCCACGCCGTCGACGTAGATGTGCCCAAAGTCGCCCACCTCCTCCCCGGCGCTTTGAACCAGGAGCGCGCCCTGAATCAAAGAAGAAGAGACCGGATATAGCCGGTCAAAGTGGAGCTGGATTTGGTTCAGACCAGCGTCGACGACTTCGGCTGGCAGGGTGAGGGCGTATTCGCCCCAACCCGAGCGCAGGGGAAGGGGAGGGGAACGCCACCCGCCCACGCCCACGGCCAACCGCTGGCCTTCAGCCGGCGCAAATAGACGCAGCGTCACCTCTTGCGCCCCCCCTTCCAAAGGCAAGTACAGCCGCACATCTTGTCGCTGCGCCCACATGCGCCCATCGGCTTTTTCCATACGTTCATCTACGAGGGCGCCCCATCCCTCGCCAAAATACAGCCGGGCCAGCGGCGCGGCCGCGCTGACCTCCACCCGCTCCGCGTGGGGGAGCGGCGGGGGGGTCACCCGGTAGAGGGTGAGGGTCGGATCACTGTAGATCAGCTCGACCGGCATCACCCCCTCGACGTAGGGCAGAGTCGCCGCGGGCGTGACGGCCGGGTCGTCCCCAGGACCGGGACGCACCACGATGTAGCGAACATCAAAGAAACGTAACACGTCACCGGCGACGGATCGGTCGGCCTCCCAGCGCTCCGGCGGCAACTGGTGGCCGGTCTCCAAAGCCAGAATAGAATTTATGACGGGCGCTTCGGTGAAATATTGGAATTTGAACTCCGGGTTGCGGCTGGTGTTGCCTTGCAGGAGCCGCCGGTTGTGGGCGGTCTGGTAAAACTGCCCGAACATGAAGCCGGGATGGAGCGGTCCGGTGACGCGAAACCCGTTGCGCCAGGCGACCGGGATGTCGAGCACGTTAAACTCGCCCGGATCGGCGGCGATGAGGTCGTAGGCCGGGGGGATGGTCATATCGGATTGGGGCACGGGAGTAGAAAGATGCTCGAACAGAAACAGAAGGGCCAGGATACCGCTGACGGCAGCCAGTAGAAGTGGCCCTCCCCTCCTCGCCGGACGCCTCCTCCCCCGCGCGGCCCACCACCTGCTGGCTCCTCGCTGTATGACGTCAATTCCCAGTGCGGCCAGCATAACCAGCGAAAGCACCAGGGGCACGCTGTAGCGGCTGGGGTAACGGTTGCCCTTGAAGAAGGGTAAAGATTGCAGGAGGAGGAAGGGGCCAGGGATGCCGGTGTCACGCCCGTTGACGTGGACTGTCGGTCCCAGGGCCAGCCAGGCGAAGAACAGGGCCGCGATCAGCCAGAACCAGGCGCCACTTCCCCCTCGACGCCGGCGCACCCCAACCAGGCCCACTATCGCGAGAATCAACAAGGTGAAACCCAGGTAGATGTGCTGGCCCTTGTCGAAATCCTGGATGCCGGTGCGGCTCACCAATCCTCCAAATAGAGGATGACGCATGGTCGGCACCAGGAAGCCGAGCAGGTCGGCCGAGAAGTCCTCGGCAAAGCCGCTACCCTGCACCCAGATATCCCCCTCAGCCCGCATATCGGGCAGCATGGCCGCCAGCAGGGGTGAAATGCCCAGGGTGAAGAGAAAGGCTAACAAGAGAAGATTACGAATGGCTAGTTTGAGATTGGAGATTGGAGATTGGTGATTGGTGATGCGTGATGCGTGATGCGTGATACGTGGTGCGTACTGCGTATTGCGTACTGCGTAATACGTGATGAACTCATATAGGACGAACAGGGCGATGAAGACGAAAAGGAACGAGGCGTAGGTCATCTCGGCCCAGGCCTGCATAGTCAGGAACAGGGCGGCCAGCGCCGGCCAGCGGAGGGAGGCCAGATCGCGCCGGGACTTGAGCACAAAGAGGATGGTATAGGGCACCCAGTGGCTGCTGGCGATGTTGAACTGGCCCAGCGACACGTAAAAGAGCTGGCTGCTGGCGAAGGTGTAGAAACCGCCCGCCAGCGCCGCGGGCCAAATGCTCGTCCCCCCCCCGCTTGCACCCCGCCGAAACGACGTGGCCAGCAGGTATCTGGCCAGCAAAAACGTCCCGTAGCCTCCGACGGCCATGGTAAACCACAGATGGAGATTGCTGGCCGCGACCACGCCCAGGGTGAGGGTCAGGGGCAAGGCGGTCAATGCGTTGAGGACGGTCAGCGTGTAAAAAGCCAGGTTGACGCCGACGGGGTAGAACATGAAGTCGCTGAAGAGCGGGTTGGTCCTCAGGTTGAGCAGCGCGTGCTTGACCCACCACAAATTCCAGGCGATGGCCGGGTCATCGCCGCCATCGCCGGGCAGGTGAGCCGTGACGTGGGTGACCGTCGGCCAGGTCAGCAGGACGGCCAACAGGGCGTAGACCAGCAGAACGGTCAGGTGGGTTCGCCCCACGGCGCCGGGTCGCATGAGAAGGGGTGCCTCCTAATATATTATGTGAGTCTACCATTCGCCCTCCCTTTTTGCAAACAGGTGGTTACTCGGGGATTCGAAGCAGAACTAATAAGTCTGAGAGGCCACCAGGAGCGCTCTGCGGCGTTTAGCGAGTCCATCAACCCCACTCTGAGACAGTGGCTTCACCCAGGAGGCATCATGAGTCTGCCTCAACCTTTTTTCGCCTCGTTCTGCTTCGAATCCCCTACTCTTGCGCTTGGTATCGTTTGAAGTAAAATACATTATTACACGTCTGTATCAAACCCCAGTAAGCCAAGGGAGGAGGGCAACCGCCATGTTTGGTGTGGAAGATCAAATTGAACGGCGGCGCAAGCGCGCTACCGAGGATATCGCCGCCATAAAGAATCGCGGGCGGCATACGGTTTATAGTACCTTTGACATTACCTCGCAGTCTGGACAAACGTATCGCGTGCCGATCCGCTCCCTGACCGACATGCTCAATAGCTGCACTTGCGCCGACTACAAGACTAATCTCCTGGGTACTTGCAAGCACATCGAAGCGGTGTTGCTTCACCTTAAAGAAAACCTTGGAGAGACGTGGGACCAGGCAGTGGAGGAAAGACCGCCGGTGTCGCAAATTTTCCTGCATCACGCCCAGGAAACAACGGTGCGTATCACTCTCCCCATGCCAGGCCCGCCCGCACTGCGCGACACATTGGCCCGCTACTTCGACGCGGACGGCATCCTGACCGGCTCACCCATCCAGACTTTGCCCGCGCTGTTGCAAGATCTCGAAGCCCTGCCCCCCCGGCAACGCAATTCTATCCAAATAACCCCCGGGGTGGAGGGATATTTAGAGCGTCTGCAAGACATCGAAGCCATTCAAGGCCAGAAAGAATGGTTCCTGGCGCAAATCGAGCGCGGCCATCGCTCCCTCAACCTCCTCTCCACACCGCTCTACCCCTACCAGGAACAAGGTGCCATGCACCTAGCCTTTGGCCGCCGGACCATGCTGGCGGACGATATGGGGTTGGGCAAGACGGTGCAAGCCATCGCCGCCATCAGCCTCCTGCACCAATTGCGCGATATCCAACGCGTGCTGGTGGTCTGCCCCGCTTCGCTCAAACACCAGTGGGCGCGAGAGATTCAGCGTTTCACCTCTTTCTCGGTCAGCGTCGTTGAGGGCAACGTCCAGGCCCGCCGCAGTCTGTACCAGGACCCGGCCTTCTTCAACATTATCAACTACGAATTGGTGCTGCGCGATGAAGAAGATCTGCGCCGCATGGGGCCTAACCTCATCATCTTAGACGAAGCCCAACGCATCAAGAACTGGCGCACCAAAACCGCCGACGCCGTCAAGCGGCTGCGCAGTCCCTACGCCTTTGTGTTGACCGGCACACCCCTTGAAAATCGTCTGGACGAACTATACAGCATCTTCCAATTCATTGATCCCGACATCCTGGGTCCGCTGTGGCGCTTTAACCAACGTTTTTTCCAGGTGGAACGGCGCCCCTCCGGCTCGTACAAAGTGCTGGGCTACAAGAACCTGGATGAGTTACGTGGTCAAATCTCGCCCTACGTCCTGCGCCGCGTGCGCGATGAAGTGTTGGAGGATCTGCCGGACCGCATCGACAATAACTTCTTCGTGCCTATGACCGACCCGCAGTGGAAAGCCTATGAAGAGTTTCGCAGCACGGTGGCCAGACTCATCGCCACGGCCCGGCGGCGGCCCCTGACGCCCAAAGAGCACAAGGTCTTACTGGGCGCCCTGGTGAAGATGCGCCTCATCTGCAACGCGCTGGCTTTGCACGACCCCGATCTTACGCCCAAGGAGCGTGAAAAGACATCGCCCAAGTTGCAGGAATTGGCCGCTATCCTGGACGACGAGGTAGCCAATAACGGCCACAAAGCCATCCTCTTCAGCCAGTGGACCAAGATGCTCCACCTCACCTATCCTATGTTGGAGAGGCTGAACCTGGGCCACGTCACCCTCAGCGGCGACGTGCCGACGCCCAAACGGGGAGCCCTCATTGAGCGCTTCTTCGAAGATGACGATTGTAAGGTCTTTCTCTCCACCGACGCCGGCGGCGTAGGGCTCAACCTGCAAGCGGCCAGCCTGGTTGTGAACCTGGATTTACCCTGGAACCCGGCGGTGCTGGATCAACGCATCGCGCGCGCCCATCGTCACGGCCAACCGCATACCGTCAATGTCATCAACCTGGTTGCCAAAGGCACCATCGAGGAACGCATGCTGGATACGCTGGCCGCCAAGCGAGACGTCTTTGCCGGCGTTTTCGGCAGCGAAGAAGCGCCGGACGCGATTACGTTCCACGACACCGGCCAGAGCCTGATGCAAAAAATTGATGAAATGCTGGGCGCGCCGCCGGCCGAAGTTAAGCTGGATCTGGCGCCCAAGGCTGCCCCGGTGCCGACGCTGCGATCTTTTGCCGACCGGCTGGTCGCCCATTTCCCCGGGCGCATCATGCTGGTGCGCCAAGCGCCACAATTGCCCGGCGCACCGTCCAATGGGAATATCCTGGTGGTCCTTGACCGGACGCCGGCCGAGCTGCGGTCCCAGATTGAGCAACTTCTGGCCGAACATTTCGGCGCAAGCGAAGGGGCCACCATCCCCGGTTTACACCTAATGGAGCAAGAGGGCTACCGGGCTTTGCTGGCCCTCGCCGGAGGTGCCCTGGAACCAAGCGAGCCGGAGGCCGAAGTAGACATCTATCGTGCCCCGTCCATGCCAGCCCCGGCCGCCGCTCGCGAACCCGATCGGCAGGCGCAACGTCGACAAAAAGCCCGTGAGGGATTCGATACTGGCAATAAGCGACTGCAACTGGCCCGCGTCGTGCTGCAAGGCGGCTTTCCAGAAGAAGTTATGCGACCCATCAACCAGGCCCTGGGCTGGGCGTTGACGGCCCACCTGGCCCTCGTCAAGGACCGCGAGCCCGGTCCCGAATTGCCTTCGCCGCGCCTGGTGCAGGCCGAACTGGTGGAAAGCAAACGCATTGATGCTGCCCTGGCCGCCCGCCTGGCCCACGTCCGCGAACTGACCGCGCCACCCGCCGACGACGAGGAAGAAGCCCCTCCCCCCTCGGTCGAGACGGCCGAGACACTGATTGAGACGGTGCAGGATTTGATCAACAAGGGCTATGAGTTAGCAGCGGAGGCAGGGTTGTGATGCCGATTATTCGAAATTGTGCGGTAAACCTTGCGAAGGTTGTAGGTTACCCAGGCTGAGCCTTGTTTTTGTGCTGGCAAAGACCATTATGCTGCCAAATCACGGCTAAAACCTTCGCAAGGTTAGCCCAACCCTACTTTCGAATTATAGGGTTGTGATCTACAAAAGAGGTATTTATGCCATACGAACCATTCCATGAAAGATTTCCAGAGATTTCAGAAAAAGAAACACGTACTCTGATTGCCTTCGACGACCCTGATTTGCCTGAAGGGGAGTACGGTTTGACAGAAGCCTATTGCAATGAACCTGATTGTGATTGCCGGCGGGCGTTTTTTAATGTAGTGGACTGGCGAACGGGAAAGGTACTTGCCGTCATTGCTTACGGTTGGGAGAGTAAAAAGTATTACGCCAAATGGTTCGGGAACAATGATCCCGACATAATAGCAGAATTGAAGGGACCTGCACTGAACTCGTGGAGCCAGCAGTCTAAACTTGCGCCCGCGTTGTTACAAAAAGTCACGTATGTCTTAAAGGACCAGAGATATCTCAACAGAATCAAAAGACATTACGAGATGTTCAAAGCAACCGTTGACGCCGAAACAGTTGAAGAATCTGAAACGCTTCCACGCGCCACAAGGGAGAAAATACCCAGGAACGCTCCTTGCCCTTGTGGCAGCGGTAAGAAGTACAAAAAATGCTGCGGAAAATAAAAAAAGGCTCTACGCGGAATAGTGAAAGGGTTACAATAAGTAACCTCAGTTCGGAAATTACTAAAATGGACAGGATTAACAGGATTTTCAGGATTAAAAAAGCTAAAAATCTTGTTAATCTTGTAAATCCTGTCTAATAATCGAACTCAGATTAAGTATTGTGTATGGCAAAGTACATTTACCTGGCCCCCGCCGGCCACGGCAAAACGACTTACGTCCTGGAACGTATCCACCAGATCCGCGCCACTGACCCCCTGGCGCCCATCAGCATCGTCCTGCCCAACCAGGCCCAGGTGAGCGCCTTCCGCCACCGTTTAGGTGCGGGTGGCGGTGCGCTAGGGGTGAGCGTGGGCACGTTTTATGCCCTCTACCCGGAGATACTGACCTGGACCAGAAAACCCGAGCCGCGCCTGCCGGAAGCGGCCCAGTATCGATTGATACGCAGCATCGCCGCACGTCTGGCAGATGAAGGTCGCCTGCGCCATTACGCGCCGCTGCGTGATAAACCCGGATTTGTGGTGGCCCTGCGCGCCCTGTTGGAAGAACTCAAGCGCGCCGGTATCCGTCGCGATGCGTTCAGGCAAGCGATCCAAACCCTCCCCGACCAGGAAACCCGACTGATCGAGCTGGCTGAGATTTACGATACGTACCAGGATTGGCTGCTCGACCACAACTGGGCCGACACGGAAGGCCAGGGCTGGCTGGCGGCGCTGGCCCTGGAACGGCAGCCCGATTTGGGCCATCACCTGCGCTTGCTCGTCGTCGACGGCTTTGACGAATTCAACCCTACCCAATTGGACGTGCTCAAGCTGCTGGCCGGGCGGGCGGCTGAAACGATCGTCACCCTGACCGGCACAACGCCAGGTCCACCGCGCCTGGCCCTGCGTCGCTTCACCCGCGAACTGCAAGCCATCAGCCTGGCGCTGAAGCTTGAGCCAGAACCTTTGCCGGATCAGTCCCCCGCCGCGCCCGCGGCTGCCCTGGCGCACCTGGAAGCCAATCTCTTTGAGCCCCAGTCTCTCCCCTTTCCCCTCCCATCGGAGGGAGACGAAAGAGGGGGCGATAGCGAGGCGCTGGCCTTTCTGGAGGCTCAGAATCGGGCAGAGGAGACGCGGGCCGCGTTGCGCTGGCTGAAAGCGCGTCTGGTCCGGGACAACATGGCTCCCACAGAAGTAGCCCTGGTAGCCCGCGATCTGACGCCTTACCGGCCCTTCATCGAAGAAATCGCCGCCGAATTTGGTCTAACCCTCCACCTGCGCGGGGGTATAAACCTGGCAACCAACCCCGTCATCACCGCCCTTTTGCTGCTCCTGTCTTTGCCGGTCGACGACGCCGACGGCGCGTGGGCGCGTCGCCCCGTCCTCGACGCCTGGCGCAGCCCCTATCTTGAGGGATTGGTTCCAGGGGTGGACGCGCGCAGCGCCAATCGCCTCGACGCCCTGGCGCGACATGGCCTGGTACTGCGCGGGCTTGACCAGTGGCGCGAGGCCCTGACCCAGTCGGTCAGTCTGGCCTCCACCGATCCCCCACCCGTGACCGACGAAGAATTGACACCCCCCGACCAATTGACCCAGGCCGAAGCCCTGGCGCTGCAAAACGCCTTTGAAGCTTTTGTAAGCCGTATCACACCGCCCCCGCAGGCAACGATGCGCGAGTATGCCGCGTTCGTAGAAGACCTCATCGGCGATGATCCGGGGCTGACGACGTCTTTTCTTGGCGGCGCCTCCCCTCCCGACGAAGCCGCCGAAAGCTCAAGCGTGGTCAGCCACGCACGGGCCGTGGGGGCCACCGCGCTGCGCGACATCGCCGCCTTACGCGGCTTCAAAGACGTCTTACGTAGCCTGGTCCTGGCCGAGTCATTCCTGGGGGAAACAGAAACCTTTTCTTATCAACAATTTTACCAGGAACTGCGCAGTGCGGTGCAGGGTGCCAGCTACTATCTTCCACCCCCCGAACCGCTGGATGCAGCCCTGCCTGTTTTATCGGTTTTGAACGCCCGCGGGCTTTCCTTCCGGGCGGTTGCCCTCATCGGCCTGGCCGAGGGAGACTTTCCCCGCCCCGAGCGAGAGGACATTCTGCTGCGCGAAGGGGACCGGCGAGCCCTGGCAGAGGCGGGCCTCACCACCCTGGAAACCCGGTTGCGCGGTGATGAGATCACCTTTTTTTACCAGGCAATAACGCGTGCCCGCGAAAAGCTGCTTCTCTGCCGCCCCTACCTGGCGGATGACGGTCAAACCTGGGAAGCTTCCCCTTACTGGGAAGAGGTGCGCCGCCTGGTGGACGTGCCGGTCGAGCACATCCGGCCTGAAGATCCCCTGCCGCTGGCCGAGGTCGCTTCGCCGGAGGAATTGACCCGGGCGCTGGCCCAACTGGGCCTGGACGACTTCAAGCCGTCAGCTCACCTGCAACCATCGGACCTCAATCGCCTGCTGCACAGCGCCGCCGTGCTCCGCGTCCGGCTGGGTGTCGAACCGCAGCCCGCACCCAATGACCTCGCGACGTCCGTGTCTTCAGTCTTTGAGGGGGATCTGACCCGCATGGCCGGGCAGCTTTCGGGGGCCTATGGCCCCAGCCACGTCTGGAGTTCCAGCCGCCTGGAGGCTTATGGCCTGTGCCCGCTCCATTTTTGGCTGGGGCAAGACCTGGCCCTGGAGCCGCGCCAGCCGCCGGAAGAGGGGTTTGACGTTTTCATCCTGGGCAACATGTACCACGAGATTCTGGAGGAGGTCTACGGCCAGGCGGGAGCGCAGGCCGACGCCGACCATGTGCTGGATCTGCTGCCCACCGTCGCTCAACAGGTCTTTGACAAAGCGCCGGACACTTACGGCTTTCGTCCCACAGCCTTGT
>JAUVPY010000203.1 GCA_030598425.1 Anaerolineae bacterium | reverse complement strand
GTTGACAACGAGGCGACTCTCGAAGGGCTTGACCTTCCAGACCGCTAGGGCACAATCCACAGATAGCGGTGCGATAGAAATACGCAACGTTGTGGTCAGGATCAATCAACAAGTGCTTATTGGCAGTTCCGCAAAACTAACCCTGTGAGCCTAAGTCAGGGGCACAACGACAGTCTGTTAGACGATAGCGAATTGTGGCGGAGATCCCACTGGACCGCTTCACTGATGACCATATCGTCTCAATCGCTCCACATAGCGGTCTCGATCTGCAGTGTTGGCAGGTGATTGCCCCACATAGGCCCATCTTGCTGTGGACAGAGGCTACGGTGCATCAGGGCTTCACAGGGTGACTTTTGCGGCATTGCCTTTTTTCATTGCTCTGAGTGGGTCTAATACCCACTCAGAGCAATGGCGTCTTATTCTGGTCCGCGCTACCGAGACCCCTTCAAGATCAGAGGGAAATACATCACTTCACATCGATCCAACTCAGTCACGCTTAGCGGGAGTGGGCGGTTTAGCAGGGTGGGGATCGCCTGTCGGGTGGATGATTGCCGGTCGCCAGGCACCCCCTTCTGGTACTCAAAGCTGCCGTCAGCCAATTGTATGCCGAGCAGGTAGCTGATGGGGTTGGTCGGCGTTATGCCATCGGTTAGCCTTGCCCAGCGTGCGTCGGAAGGCGATTCGCCGGCCGCCAGCAACGCCTGCACCACGTAAGCAGTTGAATTGGTATCACTGTCAGTACCAAAGGGCGAAACAGGACTATAGGGAAAACCACCATCGTCATTTTGTGCGGCGTCGAGATAGGCCAAGGCGTTCACGATGGCGCTTGAGGCAGCCGGGTCTCCTGCGGCTGTCAGAGCCTGGATGGCCAGTGCGGTGCTGTTGGTATCGGTGCCAAATCCCACGTCCCACTCCCACGCACCATCACCTTGTTGTAGGTTTTTCAGATAGTCAGCCGCCAGGGGAGGTACGGTTTGGCTTAGCGTTGCCGTGCCCAGCATACCCCACATATGCGCGCCAGTTCCAGCATCAAATGGATTGGTGCTGCTATATGCGCCGGTGCCGGGGTGGTAGTAACTCATCGGGTCCACCGAGCGCCGGGGCCAGCACACATCCCCAGCGGCCAGCGCTACGGCCCTCTTGCTGGATGAGGCCACGCCGGTATCGGCAAATGCGGCACCGTTGGCAAGGAAATAGGCTGATAGGGAGGGACTATTGGCCCGTCGCCACTCAGCGGCCCGATATCCGTTAGCGCCAACGGCGGATAGCGTTTCGGCTGATGGACCACCTGATCCATATCCGCCGTCATCTTCGGATTGCAGGGGACGTAGCCATTCCAGACCATCCGAGGCAGCCACCAGCGGAATTGCGGAGGCCACGTCAGGTGGCCAGCCGGCATCATACGCGAATGCCCATACATCGCCGTCCTGAAGGTTCGGGAACGGCCACGGTTGCGCCCATCCGCTTCCGTCCCAGAGCGACTGAGTCCACAGATTGTCAGGGCAGAAGCAGTCATCGGCGGGACACCCGATGCCATCGATTTTACACACCGCTTCCCCCATCTGTTCAAATTCCAGGTCAGTCTGCGCCAGTACGTTTGCGCCTGAGATCTCACCTGTAAAGGTAATAGGGCGCACCCACAGCGTATCATCGCCTAGCTGTATAACCACGTGGGCTGTCATTATGCTCTGAGCATCGATTCTGCCAGCCGGCAGCGCGAGTAGGGCTAAGACGACGACAGCCGTCAGGGCCAGGCCCAAAATGATAGGGCCTAAGATCGAAGATGCTCTCCTTATTCTATTGCTTGAGAACTCGTTCATAGTGTTTCCACACTCCGTGTTTGTATTTCTCCTTCGGGATTGAAGGCCATTGCGCTCGCGGGTGCTATGCTTGCTACTTTCTCAAAGGTCGCTTGCCCGCGGCCGCTATGGCTAGAGATTTGTTAGTGATCGGAATTGGGGAGAATCTTATCGAGCTATAGAGGGGGCATAGGTTGCTCTCCTTTCGTTTCGCGCGAAAGGCAAATCTTCGAGACGTTGTGCCGGAATGGTGAGCAACCTCTGGGAAGAGAAAACCCCCTTACATCGTGTAAGGGGGTGTGGTCTAGCTCTCAGTCGCTGCACCACACCCTTTACCGCGAAGACTTGCAGTGCACGACCAAGGCGGGCGTCCTGGCTTGGCCAATATCCAGATGTCAGTAACCAGATATCAGTAGTCAGACCGTATCTTTCCTGTATTCTGTCTACTGACTACTGTCTACTGACTACTGTCTACTGACCCTACAGTTGCGCGTCAGCGCCGGACTTCACCTGGGTTGCCCTATATCTAAGGCAACGAAGGTATCACCGGCTTCGCCGTTGCCGCCCGTGCCTTCCGGGGCTACGGGCACCTCAGTCGCAATAATTATTCGATTGCAGACAGTATAAATCAAGACCGTGGATTTGTCAAAGAGTTCTTCTGTCTACCCTTGACCGCCTGAATTTGTGTCTTTCTTCTGAGCCTGTCGGTCGGCCAGATCCTTCATCGACACGGAGTCTAAATCGCGGACGAGGCCGTCCTGGATCTCGCCCCACACATCGTGGGCTGCGCAGTTGGGCTCGCGATCGCAGGTTCCTGAGCGGAGCAAACAATGGTTGAGAATGATCGGCCCATCCACTGCTTCGACCACTTGCCGCAGAGTGACTTCCTCGGGCGGGCGGGCCAAGGACACGCCGCCGCCCATTCCGCGACTGGTGGTCACAAGACCGGCGGTCGCCAGCCGAGAGATGACCTTGGTCAGAAACGGCAAAGGGATGCTCTCCGCTTCAGAGATGGATGCGGTTGATACCCGGCCATCCACTGACAGTTCTGATAAGTGCACCATTGAACGAACTGCGTAATCTGCCTGACGGGTTATTTCCATAATCTTCCCCCTGAAATCATTTGGTATCTACACCAACATCCAATCTTTGACGCGGCATGGCACAAAGCTCCCATATCAGACGTTAATTGTAGGCTTTCAAATTATAACACGACATCGGCTGACAGTCAATAGAGTAATGTCACCTTTTAGACCGAAAAACTTCACACCCAGGCGGATTGGAACCAGGGTTGAGGCGGAGATGACCACCACATTCCGTCAAAATCTTACAAAATCTCCACTGTCCCGGCGCTGCCGTCAATTCGCAGCCGTTGACCGGTGTGGAAGATCTTGGTCGCCCCTTCGATACGGAGTACGGCGGGGATGCCATACTCTCGCGCCACGACTGCCCCGTGAGAGAGTAGCCCTCCCTCCTCGATAACGATGCCGCCAGCCAAGTTGAATAGGGGCGTCCAACCCGGGTTGGTGTAGCGGGCAACCAGGATTTCGCCGCGCTGCAAGGCACGGGCTTCGTCCAGGTTTTTGACCACACGCGCGATCCCTTCCACCCGCCCGCTGCTGCAGGGGACTCCCTCAAACATTCGCTGCCCGGGCCGGACGTTCAGCTTCCGAATACTGGCCCCCACGCCGATGACGCTGGGTGGATCAAAGTTGCGGTAGCAGGTCTTGAGGCGCAGGTAACCAGTTACCCGGTCTCGCACGCCCCCGGCCGGCGCTTCGCCGTCGAGAACGGCCCGAATGCGTGACCAGCGTAGACAGAATATGTGCTCCGGCTCATCGAGGATACCCCGCGCTGCCCAACGGTGGCCCAGCTCCTTGTAGAAGCGTCGGCATTGATAGAAAGCACGCGAAGCGATAACGCGCGTCTCCTCTCGCCACCAGACGTAACGCCGGACCAGACGCAACTGCTTGATGAACGAGCGTCGGCCGAAGGGCCACACCCGCCGCCAACTACGCGAGAGGATCTCCAACACGCGCCGTTCGGTTCTACGGCGTACCCGCCGCTGAGCCTCCAACCGTCGCGTCGGGTCCAGCGATTCATCGGCGAGGGCGTAAGCTTGTAGCGTCGAAAGGACGAAGCTGGGATCTTCGTCCCAGCGGGGTTCGCTGAGGTCTTCGTCTATGGGCGCCATGTAGTGGTACCGCGCCAGGTAAGCCTGCACCCGTTCCCAAAAAGCGCGGCCTGGCTCGGTGACCTGGAGACGTTCGGGGATGCCGTCTGGATCGCTCTGGGTGACAGCCGCCGCCACCTGAGAATCCTCCAAGGCAACGCGGGCCAGTTCCCACAGCTCCAGCGTGGGCTGGGCGGTTCGTACGTCGCTCAGCCCCGTGATCAGGTCACCGGCAGCGATTCGCTGATCAGGTGGCAAAGTGGCATTCAAGCGGTGGACCATAGGTTCGAAGTCGTCCTGCGCTTGGGTGGACAGCACGCTAATGCGGATGGCAGTGCCGTTGGCCTCCCAGTGCAGTTCCGCCATCTGGTGGCAGTAATCGGCCAGTTCCACGTCCGATGAGGAGGCTGGGTTCACTTCATTCAGTGTTGGTTCAATCTCGCTGAGAAAGCGATCCCGGTAGGCACGCCCGTCGCGCCACTCGTTTTTGAACCGGTCGTTTACAGCGAACAAGACGGGCAGCGCGCGCGCGATGGTATAAGGTGACCAAGAGGTAGTCAGCCCATCCCCTTCATAGGTGGGTTCAACGCCCACCGTCTGGTCGAGAACCCGTTCTTTGAAGCCAGGGATCAGCGCAGCGAACTGCTTGGCGACACCCACGTTCCAGTAGGCTCGCCCAAAGAAAGGCCTGCCCCACACAGTGCCGGGCGGGGCTTCGCCCATCTTGACGTCGCGGAAGAACTCGCTGAGGGCGCGCCCGTAGTCGTGTTCCAAGCTCAGCGACATAGCCAGCGGGCTGGCGAAACCGGGAAGCACCTCGCGGTAGTTGCCTGAGGTCCATTGACCCAGCTCAGGGTCGAAACTGAAGGAGGTCAGCGGTCGGGTTTGAAGCAGCACGAAGTCCCCATCCACCAGCGCCCATTCGATGTCCTGCGGATAGCCATAGAGAGCCTGCACGCGATAGCCCAGCTCGGTCAGTTCCAGCAACTGCTCGTCGCTGAGGACAGGTCGGTCGCGCTGACCGGAGGGAAGGGGCTCTTCGCGTATGCCAGCGTCATCGGCTGTGACCAATATGACCGATTGGTTGGCGATATCGTGCGTCAACACCTGGCGGTCAAGAGCGTTGACCACGTAGTGATCGGGTGTCACCCGCCCCGAAACCACGGCCTCGCCCAGCCCCCAGGCGGCTTCGACCACCATCTCCTCTTCACGTCCGGTGAGCGGGTTGAGGGTGAACAGAACACCTGCGGCCTGAGCCTGTCCCTGGCGCTGCACGACCACCCCCATGTCGGCCTGGAATGGGTCAAGCCCCTGCTCTCGCATATAGGCCAGGGCGCGTTCGCTCCAAAGCCCCGCCCAGCAGGCCCGTACCTTCTCCAGCACCGCTTCCGAGCCGGCGACATTAAGATAGGTATCGTATTGACCGGCAAATGAGGCGTCCTGACTGTCCTCCGCGGTGGCCGAAGAGCGTACGGCAACCGGGTCCCTCAGTGTTTCGTGCGCGTCGCGAATCGCACTGGCGACGTCTGGTGGCAAGTCAGCCGAGGCGATGTGATCGCGAACAGCCGTCTCGTCCCCAGCAGAGACCATCGCCTCCAGTCCATTGTACGTCAGAAAGGCGCGATAGGCAGCCGTTGTCACGCAGAAGCCAGGCAATACTGGCAAGCCAGCCTGCGCCATCTCGGCCAGGCGCAGGCCTTTTCCACCCACCAGGTGTGTATCGCCTTCACTCACCTCGTCAAATCGCAGTACAAACCGCCCGCTCTCCATTCACCGTTCCCCCGTGTGTCACTTCG
>JAUVPY010000063.1 GCA_030598425.1 Anaerolineae bacterium | reverse complement strand
TGTCCTACGCCGACGCCGAGGCCTTCTGCGAGTGGATGGGCAAACGCCTGCCAACGGAGTTTGAGTGGGAGAAGGCGGCACGCGGTCCCGACGGACTGGTTTACCCCTGGGGGTCCTCTATGGACTCAACACGGGTTAATGGGAAGGCATCCGGCTTACGGGGTACAACGGCTGTGGGCAGTTTCTCCAGCGGTGCCAGCCCCTACGGAGTGGAAGAAATGTCCGGCAACGTCTGGGAGTGGACCAGCAGTCCGTTTCTCGCCTATCCGGGCAGCACCTACGAGGATCCTTTCTACAGCCCCGATCTACGCGTTACGCGCGGAGGTGGCTGGTTCGATGAGCCCAGGCAATTGCGAGGGTCCAACCGGAGCGCTGCCGTCGTCAAGACTGCCAACTATGACCTTGGGTTCCGCTGTGTTGCAGATAGCAGGTAGTTGGTGATGGAAGGAAAGGGGGGATGCCCATAATTCGATAAGATTGTCAAGTTTGGTTCCATATGCTGTTTCTGTCGGTTCCCAAATCTAGACTTGAGGAGGAGTCCAAATGAAGAAGTTGCTTTATCTGCTCGTAACGCTCTCGCTGCTGCTGGCGCTAATGCCGGTAGCGGTGGCCAGCGCTCAGGAAGCGGTCGAGTGCGACGAAGACTACCTGGTCCAGGCCGACGACTGGTTGAGCAAGCTGGCCGACAAGTACTACGGTGACGTTTTGGCCTACTGGGCCATCTCCGATGCCACCAACGCCGCTGGCGGTGACTACGCTACCATCGATAACCCCGACCTGATCGAGGTCGGCTGGCAGCTGTGTATTCCCTCCGCCGCCGATGCTCAGGCCTTGCTGGCGGAGCGCGGTGGTGCGATGATGGAGGAACCCGCCGGCGAGATGATGGAGGGGGGCTATACACTCTACATGATCAGCAAGGTGGCGGGTATCCCGTACTTTGAGCTGAACAGCAAACCAGGAGGCGAGGAAGCGGCCGCCGAGCTGGGCGATGAGCTCATCTTCACCGCCCCGGCGCAGCCCCTGGCCGCTGAGCAGATCCAGATGATGGAAGCTGCCATCGCTCAGGGTGTGGATGCGATCCTGGTCTCGGCCGACGACGATACGGCTTTGTGCCCGACGCTGCAGAAGGCCATGGATCAAGGTATTGTGGTCGTAGCCTGGGATTCCGATGTGTTGCCTGAGTGTCGCCAGCTATTCCAGCAGCAGGCTGATCCTGAGGACGTGGGGCGTGGCCAGGTGCGCATCATATGCGAGCTGTTGGGCGGCCCCGGTGTATGCGAGGGGCAAGTCGCCATCCTGAGCGCCGCCGCCACTATGACCAACCAGAACACCTGGATCGAGTGGATGCTGGATGAGTGGCAGAAGCCCGAGTACGCTGGTATGGAGTATGTCGGCACGGTCTATGGTGACGACGTGGACCAGAAGAGTTACCAGGAGGCGTTGGGGCTCTTCAAGTCCTATCCCGATCTGAAGGGCATCATTTCGCCCACCAGCGTCGGTGTCGCGGCAGCCGCCCGCGCCCTGGAGGACCAGGGTCTGTCTGGCCAGGTCTTGCTCACCGGCCTGGGCCTGCCGAGCCAGTTGCGGCAGTACGTCAAGAGTGGCACGCTGCCCAAGTTCGCGCTGTGGGTGCCCCTGGATCAAGGGTACCTGGCCGCCTACATGGCGCACTTGCTGCTCGAGGGCGAGATCGAAGGAGTGCCCGGTGAGAGCTTCGATGCGGGCAGGATTGGAACGGTCACAGTCGACGAGAACCGCTGGGTGGTACTCGGCCCGCCACAGGAGTTCGACATCAACAACATCGACGACTTCGACTTCTAGTCCTTAGAGGGCACAAACGGAGGGAGGGGGCAACTCCTCCCTCCAGCTTTTAGTTCCTTCAGAAAACTGCCGCCCGCTCGACGCGGGCGGTTCCCGTCACGCAAGGGCATGGCCACTGGAAGTACTCCACGCAGGCTGTGCCTTCGCTTGTCTGCTCTCTGTCACGGAGCAGGCCAGTTCGGTGTGTCAAACAAGTTCTCGTGATTTGCGACTCAATCGCGAAAACTTGCGTTTATTTTGGTTTTATGGCGATTGCCTATTGACCTGTTTCGAGTTACGTGTTATAATGCGGGCAGTATTAATTGTCTGGACTGCCCCTTCTCACTTTCTTCTCAATTAAGCTATCTGTCATTCACTATGCCACTGGCAGAGTCGTGTTTTCTTGGTAGTGTTGACCTTTGATTTAGCACCTGAGAGACATCATTAAACTCTTCGCTGGAGCCTCAGAGGGCAAGGACAAAATGTCAACACGGCCTGGTCGAAGTTCATAGCGATGGCGCGTGAGCACTAAGTTATTTCTTCAGGAACGGCGAGAACAGATCATAACCTTGCTGGAACGTGAAGGCCGCGTATTCGTGGCGGCCCTGAGCGAGCGGTTTGACCTGTCACAGGCAACCATCCGCTCTGATTTGGACGCCCTGGCTGCGCAAGGTCTCCTGATTCGCACCCACGGGGGCGCGATCGGTTCCGACCGCACTGACTTAGAACTCTCCTTTGAAGTTCGCCGCCGATTGTATTCCTCACAGAAACAGCACATCGCCGCCGCCGCCGCGGCTATGGTCGAAGACGGTGAAGCGATCGCCGCCGATGCCAGTACGACAGCACTGGCGCTGGCCGGCCAAATCAAAGGACGCCGCGAGTTGACCGTAATCACCAATGGCCTTGTCATCGCGATGGCCCTCCTCGAAGCGCCGGGCGTTACTGTCTTGATGCCCGGCGGCTTTTTGCGTCGTGATTCGGCTTCCTTGACCGGTCTTGGGGGCAGTGATTTCCTCAAGCAATTCAACTTCCAGAAGGGCTTTTTTGGCGCTAAGGGTCTTACTCTTGAGGATGGGCTAACTGATGTCGATAGCGATGAGGTGGTTGTCAAGAGAGATTGGGTAGCGTACGCCAGGCAGGTCATTGCCATTGTGGATAGCAGCAAGTGGGGAAGAGTTGGCTTTGCCTCCTTTGCTTCAATTGACCAGATCGATTTCGTCATCACCGATGAGGGCGCCCCTCCCGATATGGTGGCGGCACTCCGGGAAGCTGGCGTGGAAGTGATCATCGCCTGAATGGAGTAGTCCCATGAAGCGAGTCACCTTCATACTCAAAGTGAAAGAAGACAAGCTAGAAGAGTACAAAGAGCATCACAAAGCTGTGTGGCCTGAGATGCTCGACGCCCTGCGGCGAACAGGTTGGCACAACTACTCACTGTTTTTGCGGGAGGACGGCTTGCTCTTTGGCTATTTCGAGACGCCTGAGAGCTTCCAGGCTGCCCTAGATGGTATGGCCAGTGAGGAGATCAACGCCAAGTGGCAAGATTTTATGGCTCCCTACTTTGAGGGGATTGGCGGTGCCCACGCTGATGAGAGTATGCTTGAGTTGAAAGAAGTCTTCCACCTCGATTAAAGCCTGGCTTGGCGTTACACAGTCTATCAAGGAGAATCAAATGAACTCAAAGGAACGAGTTCTGACCGCGCTCAGTAGGCAGGGACTTCCTGATCGTGTGCCTCTTCAATTCGACTTATGTCGGGCCTTGCTAGACAGTTTTGGCGAGAAACACGGCATCCCGGTCCACTATACGACTGCCTACTTCGAGGATGTCACATATCGCCTGTCCGCCAACGAGCTTCGCGTGGCGATGGGCAGCGACTGTGTGGTGGTTGGCGCAGGTCTTCCGCGAGGCTACGAGCACCCTGTGGATGAGAATGGCTATGCCACAAATGAATTCAATATGAAGATGCGTCAAGGACCTATCTATATGGAAGTCGTTCCGCCGGCTCCCATGTCTCATTTCGAGACACCCGACGATGTGAAGGCATTTGAGTTTCCTGATTCCTTGGCGGAAGGCCGCTTCGATGACGCTGAAATGTACATCGAGAAGTACAAAGGCGAGTACTTCGTCGTCGGTGATATGGAATTGACCATGTTCGACATGATGCATCTATCAGTTGGCATGGAAAAGCTGTTGATGGATATGGCGCTGGAAAAGCCCTACATAGAGCCACTGATCCAGAAGCTGAAAGAGTTCTCCCTGGCCATTGGCAAAAAACTAGTCTCAATGGGGGTGGATGGCATCTGGGCCGGCGACGATTTCGGCGGGCAGGGCGGAATGCTCATCTCTCCCCAGATGTGGCGCAAGTATTTCAAAGAACCCTATCGCGAAATCTATGCTGAACTGAAGGCAATCAATCCTGACGTGATCATTATGCAGCACTGCGATGGTGCGGTTGCTCCTATCTTAGGAGAGTGGATTGAAGTTGGCCTGGAAGTCTTCAACCCGGTTCAACCCAACGTCCCGGGCCACGAACCGGAGGATCTTAAGAGCAAGTTCGGTGGGGATCTATCTTTCTGGGGTGCGATTGACCAACAGTACTTGCTCCCAAATGGCACCCCCGAAGAGATCGAGGTCGACGTGGCTCAGAAGATAAGGATCCTGGGAGAGGGCGGTGGCTACATGTGTTCGCCAGCTCACATCATCCAGGCTGACACTTCGATGGAGAATGTTGAGGCATTTATTGCTGCAGTGAAAAAGCACGGTGTGTATGAGTAGTCTCAATACGCAGAACCCGAAACCCGAAACTCAGAACCTGAAACTCGAAACTCGAAGGTGACGAGGGACATTCATGGATAACAACGCTCAACAAAAACCCAGCCCCCAATTGAAGAAACCTATTCTGGAGATGAGACGCATCTCCAAGCGCTTTGATATGACCCAGGCGCTGGATGATGTATCTCTTGAACTCAACCCCGGTGAGATTCACGCCCTGGTGGGTGAGAATGGGGCCGGGAAATCAACCCTGATCAAGGTTGTGACAGGTGTCCACAGACCCGATCAGGGTGAGATTCTCCTGGAAGGGAAGCCCGTCCACATTCATAATTCACAAGAGGCGCAGGCTTATGGCATCGCTGCAATCTACCAGGAGCCAATGGTCTACCCCGATTTGAGCGTGGCCGAGAACATTTTTATCAGCCATCGCGATCGTGGTCCAGTTATGCGCTGGCGTAAGATGTACGACGATGCTGAGGCGATCCTGGCGAAGTTGGACGTCAAGCTCGATGTACGTCAGCCAGCCCGTGGTCTCACGCTTGCGGCGCAGCAAGCAGTTGAAATCGCCAAGGCCATTTCGCTCCAAGTTCGCATACTGATCATGGATGAGCCGACTGCGTCGCTCTCGGCCCACGAGGTGACCCAGTTGTTCAGACTGGTACGCTCGCTGCGCAGCCAGGGTGTTGCCATTCTGTTCATCGGCCATCGACTGGAGGAGGTGTTGGAGATCTCGGATCGGGTGACCGTGTTGCGCGACGGCAAGCTGATCTCCTCCAGACCGCGCGGCGAGGTCACATCGGAACAGGTTATCCGCGACATGGTGGGCCGCCAGATAGATGACTTCTTCGCCAAGGGTGAGGCTGAGCGCGGCGAAATGCTGATGTCCGTGCGAGGTCTGAACAAGGAATTTGCCTTCTCCGATATCAATTTTGATGTTAATCGTGGCGAGGTGTTGGGCTTTGCCGGATTGATTGGCTCGCGCCGGACCGACGTTGGCCTGGCCTTGTTCGGGGTCGAGCCGCCTGACTCTGGTGAGATTATCTTTGAGGGGAAGGAACAGGATATCCGTTCCGCTGAACAGGCGCTCCAACTTGGCATTGCCTATGTGACGGAGGACCGCCGCCTACTTGGGTTGGCTATGCCTATGTCGATCATTTCCAACATTTCGCTGCCGACGCTGCGCAAATACTTGACACGCCTGGGTCTGCTCAAGCAGGGCGACGAGTTTGATACCGCCGAAGAATATCGCCACCGACTCTCAATCCGCACACCGTCCGTGCGGGTGGAGGTTGATAAGCTTTCCGGTGGCAATCAGCAGAAAGTGATGTTGAGTAAATGGCTTAACGCCCAGCCCAAACTGCTCATCTTGGATGAACCAACGCGAGGCATCGACGTCGGAGCAAAGGCAGAGGTGCATCATATGATCAACGACCTGGCGGCGCAGGGATTGGGCATCATACTTATCTCGTCTGATCTGCCCGAGGTTCTGGCGATGAGTGACCGCATTCTCGTCATGCGCGAGGGCAAGCAGATGGGAGTCTTCGAACGCGAGGAAGCTACCCAAGAGAACATCATGACAGCCGCTATGGGGCAAAACCAGGCAGCCCTGGAGATCCAACCATGAATACACTCATGCGTCGCTTTCGACCTCAGCAGATTCGAGAGTTGGTCCTTGTGCTCCTTATCCTGTTGATCATCGTATTCTTTGGAACGCAAATCGACAATTACCTCAATGCACGCTTCTTTAACCGTATTTCGACAAGCGTGGCGATTATCGCCGTGATAGCCGTGGGCCAGACGCTGGTCATTCTGACGCGCAACATCGACCTATCGGTTGGTTCGGTCGCGGGCTTCACTGCCTATTTTGTCGGCCAGCAGCTATCCCACAACAACGACATTGCGCCCCTGGCTGCCGTTCTCATGGCTATTGGTATCGGTGCCGCCATGGGGGCATTTAACGGCGTTTTGGTTGCTTATGGTAGGATTCCGGCCATCATCGTTACCCTTGGTACACTGGCGATCTACCGTACTATGCTCGTTGAGTACTCCGATGCGCAAACAGTGCTAACCGTCAATCTTCCGGAGTGGCTACTGGACCTCCCTCGCGCCAATATCACGAGTTTTGGCGACTTGGATCTTCGTCTCATGGTTGGGGTGATGCTGGTCGTAGTCGTACTCTTCCAGTTGATGCTTTCCTACTTGCCCTATGGCCGCCGTCTGTATGCCATCGGATCCAATCCTGAAGCTGCTCGCATCGCTGGTTTTCCGTCGCAGCGCATTGTGTTTCTCGCTTTTGTGCTGTGCGGGGCGCTGGCCGGGTTGGCCGGGTTTATGTTCCTGGCGCGCTTTGGCAATATCACGGTCGTCGCCGGTCTGGGCCTCGAATTGGCGTCGGTGGCCGCAGTCGTGGTCGGCGGCGTGAACATCTTCGGTGGCTTTGGGACGGTGATTGGCGCCTTGCTCGGTGCCATCTTGATCGATCTTCTTGAGAACAGCCTGATCCGTTGGCTGGAGATCAGTGAGTTCTGGCGGGATGCGCTGTTGGGGATGCTTATCCTGCTGGCGGTCGCCGCCGACGCCGTGATCATGAACCGATTGCGCGATCTCTGGGCGCGGAGCGAGCTCCAGGTAGAGTCAGAGGCTGATGAAGGCCGCCAACAGGAGGAGGGCAGCTATGTCGCGTAGCCGAAGATCCCTGTTAGAGAACTTGGAACGACTCAAAAGCTGGGAAGGCTTTTTGCTCGTCCTGTTGCTGGTGATCATCATCGGCAACAGTCTCAATTCGCCAGCTTATCTCAGCGTCAATAACTGGATGAATTTGTTCCAGTTGTCCATCGAGAAGGTCATCGTTGCCCTGGTGATGGCCTTTATCATCATCAACGCGGAAATCGACTTATCAGTGGCTTCAATGATGGGGTTGTCTGCCTGTACCCTTGGCTGGTTCCACGAACAAGGGGTGCCGATCGGGTTGGCTTTTCTAATAGGTCTGATGGTGGGCGTGCTTGGCGGTGCGTTTAACGGCTTCTGGATCGCGGTCGTCGGCTTGCCGTCGCTGGTAGTAACGCTGGCTATGTTGATAGGGTATCGAGGACTCGCGCGTGTATTGCTCGAGGACCGGTCGATAGGCAACTTCCCGAACTGGTTCGACGCGCTTGGGCAGAAGTCTCTTATTGGTCCATTTCCGCTGGCCCTGATCCTCTTCTTTGCATTTGTCGTCATCGCTATCATTATTCTGCATTACTCAGGCTTTGGGCGTTACGTCTATGTCATCGGTAATAACCGTGAGGTGGCGCGGTATTCGGGCGTGAAAGTGCGACGGGTGAAGATGAGCCTGTTCATTGCCTCAGGTACGATCGCTGCGTTGGCGGGATTGCTGTTCGCCGCCCGGCTCGGGGCGGTCCGGGGTGACGTAGGCCTGGGCTTCGAACTCGACATCATCACCATTGTGCTGCTGGGTGGGGTGAGCATTTTCGGCGGTTCGGGATCGCTCTACGGAGTGCTGTTGTCCATCCTGATTGTTCTCAACTTGCGAAATGGGATGTCGCTCGCCAATATCACCGGTCACGTGCAAACCGGGGTGATCGGTGTGCTCTTGATTCTATCGGTGCTTGTCCCCAATATGGTGAGTAGGGCTCAGGACATCTTGAATCGTCACCGCTTGAGCCGTTTGCAGACTGCATCTGAGTAGAAAAGGAGGTGATCGCACAGACGATAAGAACGTGTATTTTTCCGTACGGTGACTGTGAAGTGTGATGACATTCTCAACACATGAGGAGGAAAGAAATATGAAGACGCACGTGTCGCGTGTGATTGCGCTGGCCGCCATCCTGAGTTTGCTGATGGCTGCCTGTGCGCCAGCAACACCGGCGCCCGAAGCTCCGGAACCTGCGGAGGAGCCAGCAGAGGCCGCGGAAGAAGAGGCCGTGGAAGAAGAGGCCGCGGAGGCTGAGCCTGGGGCCGGGCCAGTGGACGCCACACCGGGCGAGACGGTGAACATGGTGTTGCTACCCAAGTTCCTGGGTATTCTGGTCTTCGACCAGGCCAACGACGGCGCGAATGAAGCTCACGCAGAACTTGAGAACCAGGGCGAACTCCAGTTCCTGGGTCCGACGCCGGAGAACAGCGTGGCGGGACAGATCGAGATCGTGACCACGGCCGCCACGCAAGGCCAGGACGCCATCATGATCTCCAACAACGCCGGTGACCAGATCGCGCCTGCCGCGCAGGCTGCCCTTGACGCCGGTATGACGGTGGTCACCTGGGACTCGCCGATCCCGTCGGCGGAAGGTGAGCAGATCTTCATCGCTCAGGTGGACTTCGACGAGACGGGCAAGGTCATGGCCGATATGGCATTGAACATCCTGGGTGATGACGGTGGCAAGTTCGCGGTGCTATCGGCGTCGCCGGACGCGGCCAACCAGAACGCCTGGATCGCAGCCTTGGAGGAGGTGCTGGCGACCGACTCCACGTATGCCAGCCTGGAGCTGCTGGACATCGTGTACGGCAACGACCAGTCGGAGGACAGCTACAACCAGGCGCTGGCGCTGGTGGACAAGTATCCTGAAATGGAGCTGATCATGGCGCC
>JAUVPY010000386.1 GCA_030598425.1 Anaerolineae bacterium | reverse complement strand
CGCCAACCTGATCGAAACCGGGCGTGAATTCGAGCAATTGCCGAGACTGCTTGGCGGCCTGTTCGCAGTCGTCACCGAGCTGGCCGCGGTGATTGCTCTGATCGGCGCCGTAGTACTCTCAGGTAGCATCACCGGGCCCCTGATCGAAGTCAGCCACATGGCGCAGCGCGTACAAGAAGGAGATCTCACGGCGAAGGTGGACGTCCGTTCGCACGACGAAGTGGGGGTGCTCGGGCATGCCTTCAACACAATGACGGCCGGCCTGCGGGAACGAGAGCGAGAGCGCGACATCTTCGGACGCGTCGTCTCGCCAGAGGTCCGTGAGAAGCTGCTCAACGGCAGGTTGGCACTCGGCGGTGAGACACTCTGGATAGCCACGCTCTTCTCCGATATCCGCAGCTTCTCCACCATATCGGAACAGATGAGCCCCCAGGAGGTCGTCACGCTTCTGAACGAATACCTGTCCGAGATGACCGATGCTATCCGGCCGTGGGAAGGCTATATCAACAACTTCATCGGTGACGCGATTGTGGTCATCTTTGGTGCGCCGATCGATCAACCAGACAAAGAGTGGCGGGAGGTGGCGGCGGCACTCGCGATGAGGACGCGACTGGATGAGCTCAACCAACGACGCGTGGCACGTGGCGAAGCGCCGATCGACAACGGTGTCGGTATCAGCACCGGCGAGGCCGTCGCCGGTCAGATCGGATCTCTTGAGCGCCTGATGTACACCGTCATTGGTGACAGTGTCAACATCGCCGCACGCTTGGAGTCGATGACCAAGGACTATCCAGAACACCCCGTTCTGATCAATGGGCAAACGGCCGAAGCGTTGAAAGGGCGCGAGGATCTAAAGCTCAAGAGCCTGGGGCCGCTCACCGTTAAGGGTCGCGCCGAGCCAGTGGACGTGTACGCCGTCATCGAGGAGTGAAGACCTTATAGGACTCTGTCGATACAACAACGATGTGCTCTTGGTCTACGACTGCCGTATCACTTGAATTAAACCCAGTTAGGGCGCTATGCCCCGGATTCAGATGCTCACTAGGGTACTCGTCGCACAGCCAACATAGTGATGTCGTCAAACTGGTCTGCGTCAGCAATGTGGGAACACAGACTGTCATAGTGCAGTAGCTGTTGTCGACCCTGTCGAGGCGGCGGGATACAACTGTGTTCCACAGTTGCTGCCGAAGACTGCCTTGGTCTTCGGTTGTTCGCATTAGATTGCGGAGATGATGAATGATGGAAACTAGAAGAGTTCTAGCTGCTTTGGGCTTAGGTTTGGGCCTGACCTTGATCGCCATTCTGAGCCTTTTGTCTGCGCCGGCTGCCTATGCTATCCAGCCGGAGGGCAAGCTGGTAAGCGAGGATACGGCCTCAACGCTACGGGCATCCAAGCCGACCGTTGCACCTGATTTGACCAATTACCGGCCGGCCACATGGCCTGTAGGGGAGGCCGGCCCCTATACGGCGGTTCAGGTGACGAGAACCATAACCCTCAACCCCAGCAAAGATTCATTTCTCGTCGAGGATTTTCCGAATAACAACGCCGGTGCGCATACCCACGCCTCAGCCGGCACCAACGGCCAGGGTTCGAGGCGACGGGCCGTTTTCGCCTTCGATATCGCCGGCAACATTCCGGCCGGATCCACCATCGTCAGCGCGACGTTCAAACTTGACGTGGTAAGAGTCCCGAACACAGGACCACAAATGGACTCGTCCTTTGAGCTGCACCGGCTAACGGCCGACTGGGGCGAAGGGGGCGGGACAGGCAATAGAGGGGGCCCCGCCAATAATGGGGAAGTTACGTGGAATTCTGCCTTTCACAACAGTAGCCCCTGGTCAACACCCGGTGGGGATTTTCCCCTTACCGTCAGCGCCAGCACACCAGTCACCGGGACCGGCTCGTATACCTGGGGCCCAACAGCGGACATGGCAGCCGATGTGCAGAGCTGGCTCGACACGGCCAACTATGGCTGGCTGCTTTTGAGCGATGATGAAGTCACCAACAGGACGGCGCGGCGGTTCGGCTCAAAAGAAGGCGGGACAGCGGCCAGGCTCACTGTAGAATACACGTAAGCGTTCACGGGTGTAGAAGGTGAACAGCTATTCTCCAATCATAAGATTGCCTGGGAGCAGGGACGGAGCTTGTTGGCCCCGGTTTGCTGCGTCACAGGCTTGGGTGAGATAGTCAAGCGCAGTGCGATGCTGTTGCTTGCAGGTAGCGACGAGCGTCATAATCCGCTCGGCGAAACGACTTCCGGCCTGGCTCTGAGTGCCGAAGCTGCGGTTACGCCAGAGCACAGCAGGACGGACCTGCCGTTCAGCTAAGTTGTTGGTGGGTTCTATGCCTTCAACCCGCACGAAGGTCCACAGGGCATCCTCACGTTTGAGGATATCCCGGCAGGTACCAGCCGTTCGTTGGTAATCACAGTCGGCACCCTGACGCAGCAGTTCGCCTACTTTGTGTTGAACCGATTGCATGTTTTCCTGGAACATGGTGCGGCTCATGGTTCCATCCTGAACCTGATGCCACCACCGAAACATCAATTTAGCCTGAGTGAGCAGGGCTTCTCCGATCGATTGAGAGGTGCCCCCTCGCTCGACGAAGGCTTGGAAGTCACGTAGGAGGTGAGCCCAGCATAACTGACGCAAAAGCGTGGACAGCCAGTTGTAGGCCGACCAGCGATCAGAGACTACAATACCCTGAAACGTCTCGCCCAGCATTTCTTTGGCAACTTGGCCTCCTCGACTGAGCCGAATGAGAAAGACAGTGACCAGTTTCGTCGCTGCCACCCAGAGCCAGGCCTTCTGATCGGCTTGTCGCCATCCCGTCTCATCCAAGTGGGCCACGGGTTGGCTTCGGACGTAGGCTTGGGCCTCATCCACTGGCTGGCTGATGGCCTTGCTGGTGCGTCGCTCTAGGGCTGGCACCGCCCCCAGGCTCATATCAGCTTGGAAGAAGTCGGCCATGATGCCCTTGATATCTCGCTTGCTCAAATGATACTGGCCACTCAACAGCGAGACCATGGCTTGCAGACGGGGACCAAAGGCGCCTTGAGGTACGCCATCTGGTAAATTAGCCCGTGTTTCTGTCCCACATTCCGAGCAGGTCAGGGTGTGCACACAGTATTCGGCCACTTCGGCCACCACCGGTGGAATTTCCGTCACCTGGTGGCGATAGGGCTCAGGGTCTACGCCCTCCAGTTCATGCCCACAGTGACGACACGTGTCCGGCCTCACATCATGCGTCTCTTTGACCTGCTCGACCGGCACCAATTCCCGCCGATTGCCTGGGTGTCCTTTTTGGCCGCCACGCTTGCGTCCACTCTTGGCCTGCCGGCGCGGCTTGGACGGAACTTGCGGCCCATCGCTGGAAGGTGGCTGTGAGGAATTGTGTGAATTGCGATTGACTTGCTCACGCAAATCAACAACCTCTGCCTCCAACGCCTGCACACGGGCAACCAATGTCAACACAAACTCCTGCACTGCTTGCGGCGTTTGTGCCCACTCTTCGACAGAAAAGGGCATCTGTTCTAATTCGGTTTCTTGAGCCGCTTCGTTCGCTTCAGCCATATCGCCAGCCTAGCACACTGTTGCTAACATAGCGCTAGAGTAACATTAGAGATTGATTTGAAATCCGCAGGGCACTACCCTGTGAACGCTTACCTTTCAAGTTGTAGTGACCTTTCTTGAGAGTACAGCTTGGCTGGCTGTGATACCAGAGGTGGACGGTTACCTTATGCGTAGTTCAGTCACCAGTGTCTCCGCAGTTTCCACAGTATCCGGACTGGTG
>JAUVPY010000116.1 GCA_030598425.1 Anaerolineae bacterium | reverse complement strand
GCTGGCAGTCTATCTGGGTGTGACGTTGATATACAGTCAGCTCAAGCCCCTGGGCGAGGCCCCTGATGAGATCGCCCACATGGACCTTATTCGCTTCATCGGCAAGGAAGGCTATCTGCCCCGCAGTAAGGCTGAACGGCAAGTCGCCGGCTACAAGTCGGATTCACCGATGCTTTACCATATCCTGATCGGAGCAGCCACTGGCTGGATAAACTACGATGAGTTGCCTCGTCTCAAGGTAAATGACACCTCTCCACGCCACATACTCATCAACGACGGCCTCTCTCCCTTCGCCGTGATTCACACCGACGACGAGGCACTGCCCTATCAAGGCATCGTGCTCGCCTGGCACTTGGCTCGCCTGGCCTCGACAGTGGTCAGCTTGCTAACTCTGGTGGTAATATACGCCATCGTTCTGACGATCCGCCCGGACGATCACTGGCTGGCCCTGGGCGCGACTGCCGTGGCTGCCGCCATCCCACAGTTTCACTTCATTGCCTCGTCTGCAAATGATGACAACCTGTTGGGTGTGTTGTCAGCTCTGTTCATATTGGTTCTTCTCCAGGCATGGAAACACCCGCAGCGCCGAAGTACCTATTTCTGGCTCGGACTGTGGTTCGGGCTGGCCCTAACTACCAAGTACACAGTCGTGGCACTGCTCCCGCTGGTTCTAGTTGTGTTGGCTCGTGCTATTCGTCGAACAGAGCTTAGCTGGCAGATGGGGGCGAGCCGACTTCTAATCTTCGGCACAACAGCGGTTGCGGTTGCCGCGTGGTGGTTCATATACGTCGAATGGTATTTCAACGAGATCAGGGAAAGCGGCCTAATAGCCGGGTTGGCCAAACCGCTCAGC
Source organism: Anaerolineae bacterium (assembly GCA_030598425.1). Lineage (GTDB taxonomy): Bacteria > Chloroflexota > Anaerolineae > 4572-78 > NAK82 > JAUVPY01. The sequence continues at coordinate 6,411 of JAUVPY010000116.1, read as the reverse complement.
TTTGATGTCAGCACAGAACAAGTAACCTCCTTATTCACCAGCGGCGCAAATCGGCTACCCTCCACCCACTCTCCAGGCAATGCAACGCTATGGGATTGGGCAACAAACCTCTTCCGGTCCTTCTGGTTCGTGCCAGGGAAAGCAAATGCTGCGGTCACAACCGTTCTCTCATTGGCGTTTCTGGGATTATGCCTTCTAGCTATCTTAGGGCTGTGGCGGGGATGGCGTCGCGGGGACGACTTGCCCTGGCCCATACTGGGCCTGCTTATGCTCCTGGTTGGATTGCTGGTGCCCGTCCCCCTGTTACGCTTCTACCTGACTCTGAACCCAGCCGAAGCTGGCCAGGGGCGGCATATCCTGTTCCCAGCCGCGGCAGCCGTAGGTTTGTTACTCACCTGGGGCCTGGCGGCCTGGCTTCCCGCAGCTTATCGCCGTTTCGCCGGCCTGGGCCTGGCGGGGATATTGCTGGTCGTCAGCCTGATGAGCTTCTTTGGTTTCATTTTGCCTGCCTTCCCCCCCCGACTGCCGGTTCGCACTTCAGCCGACGCACTTGAGGTCACAACTAACCCCATCAATGCATCCTTCGACGAGGCGATCGAGTTGGTTGGCTATGAAATCGGTGAGATCAACGAACACGGCGCGCTGCCGATCACCCTTGTCTGGCACAGCTTAGATTACGCGGAATACGACCACCTGGTGGAACTCTCATTGTTGGACGAGGAGGGAGAAGTACGTAGTTTGTGGGTAGGACACCCGGTAGACGGGCGCTATCCCACCCGTGCGTGGGAACCCGGCGACGTGGTTCGCGACACGATCTGGCTGCCATTGATAGACCTTGACGCTGAGAGCTACAATCTACAACTGCGGCTCCTCTCGCCTAACGCGACCGCCCTACGGTCTGGCGAGGGAAGCGAGCTTTTCCTAGCTGACGTAACGCTCCCTGCCTCTCCCGCTCACCCGCCGCTCCATAATTTACCCTCCGAGGGCAAGGAGTTGACTGGCTTCGATGTATGGCAGGCTGGTGAGCGGGTCGAGCCGATGCCGGTCTATCGCTATCGGGCAGCCGTTCCCGTCACGATTAGCAAAGATCAGGCATCAAACGGCAAATATCAAGTGTTATTGGTTGGTCCCGACGGCGCCCGACAACACCCAGCGGCCCAGGCCGGCGACAGTTCTTTATTTCTCGTGGACGCGTTCTGGCCCAGCGGAGAATACGCGCTGCAAGTGGACAAAAACAGCACGAGGATCGAAAGCGAACCTGCGCTGCGCGTCCAGGTTCGCCCGCGCAATTTCGATGTGCCGCCAATGTCCAATAAGGTAAACGCTAACTTCGGGAACGAAATAATGCTGCTGGGCTTCGACTTCCCGGAACAGAGAACAGAGCCCGGGAGCACACTTCCGGTCACCCTCTACTGGCAGGCATTACGCCCAACTAACCAGCACTATATCGTGGCTAACCACCTGCTCAGCAGCACCGATTTGCGCCAGTGGGGTGGGCTTGACCGAGTGCCCCAAACTTACTACAGCACGGCACTGTGGACACCGGGCGAAGTCGTCCGTGACGAGTACCTGGTGCCCGTAGACCCAGTCGCCCCGCCCGGTGTCTATCGCCTGGACATTGGACTTTATGTCGAGTTGGCAGGTCAAAGCCGGCACCTGCCCCTGGTACAGGATGGAACGGAGTTGGATGCCAACAGTGTGACCATTGGCCCTATAAAAGTAGGGGGGCCACCGCCAGAGATCACCGTCGAGACCCCAACACCCCAACATCCACGCGCCGACAACCTGGAAGATTTCGTCACGCTCCTGGGCTACGACATAGACTTGGAGCCAGAGGCGATACACTTGACTCTCTACTGGCGTAGCGAGGCGTTGTTACCGGCTGATTACACCACCTTCGTCCACGTGCGCGACTCGACTGGCCAAGCAACGGGGCAACCCGGAACCATCGTGGCCCAGATGGACCGCCCCCCCCTGGACGGGACCTATCCCACTTCACTGTGGGAACCCGATGAGGTTATTCGCGATTTTGTCCAGATACCGGTGCCCACCGAGGTACCTCCAGGTCAATATGAAATCGTCGTCGGATTGTATGATTTCGAGACTGGCAGACGGCTTTACGTGCTCGACGACCAAGGTACGCCGATTAGTGACCATATCCAACTTGAAAAGGATATCAGGCTTCGCTAGCAAGGTTCAGATTACGCATGAGCACCACTTATTCCCGATTCCAGCTTTTCTTTTTATGCCTGCTGATAGCCGTAGGCTTCGGGCTGCGCGTTGCAGTGCTGAACACGCTACCACTTTCCTTAAGTCTTGACGAAGCAGTCAATGGCATCGACGCGCTCCGCCTGTTCCGCGCAGGCCGGCTCATTCCCTTTTTGCAGAACAACTTCGGCCGAGAGACGCTTTTCTTCTACCTTGAATCCCTGGCCTTACAACTATACGGTATCTCTGTTTTCTCTTTGAGGTTTGTCTCAGCCTTGATCGGCACCTTGACCATTCCACTTCTGTACGCCGTCGGACAGCGCCTCAAGCTGAATGACTTGGCTCTTGCCAAACCACCCTCCCTGAGCATGCCCAGTATGCTTGCCGCCACCGGCTTAGCCATTTCCTACTGGCACATTTACTTTAGCCGAGTAGCCCTTCGGGGCATCTTATTGCTCCCATTGCTGCTTGGGCTAGTTTGGTGCTTCTGGCGGGGCTGGTACGCGCATCCCCTTTCCCCGCGTTCGCGAATTGGGAGGCAGCGCGGCTGGCTGGTCGTCGCCGGTTTCTTGTTGGGTCTCACCTTTTACACGTACTTGGCAGCCCGGCTGCTCCCACTTCTATTCATTGTATTTGTCGTCGTAGAGCTAATACTAGACAGATCAAGCCTCAAACGGAGAATCACGGACTTCCTGATTTTCGGCCTGGCAAGTACGCTGACGATCATTCCATTGGCCCTTTACTTCTATCAGAATCCGCAGGCCATCGGTGGCCGTACCCAAGCCATTTCTGTTTTCGGTGGGGATGCACCACTCCAGACCCTCGGCAGCAATCTGGCGGCGTTGTTTAAAATCCATTTTCTTGGTGGCACCTGGCTGGGACAGTGGCCAGCTCTCAACGTGCTGTTGGCTCTAGGTCTTCTAATCGGTCTGGTTGTGTGTGTCTTTCAAATAAAAAAGGCGGCCTGTCGTTTCTTGCTGCTTTGGTGGGTCATCGGCGTTTCTCCACTGGTATTCTCCCAACAGAATTGGGGAGCTACTACCACGATCCTGCGAAGTATCCTCGCCTGGCCCGCACTCTTTTTGACTGCCGCCATTGGCCTGACAGCGCTGGCCAATCTACTCTTTACGTGGATAACGAATCTGAGGAGTGGGACATCGGACCTTCGGGCCACGAACATGCCCCCAAAATTGATTATCGGCTTTCTTTTCCTTGTGCTCACTGCTGGTGCCTTAACGAGCCTTCGCAACTACTTCTCGGTCTGGGCCACGACCTACAACAAGAGGCTCGACGATGATGCCATCCACCTGGCTCAATTCCTGGACAGCCAGAATAATCGCCTGTCTCTCATCCCACTTAGCCTATTCAAGGAGAGCGTAACCTTTTTCCTGCTGCAGGCCGGCTACCCCAACCTGAGCAACATCGGCACCGACTCGCTTCATACGCTCTTGGAGTCGAATAAGCGCGCCGGCCCAGAGCAGATGTCGGCGATCTATCTTGTAACTGACGAACCAACCCTCGAATCGGTTTACGTTCTGCTTGCACCATCCGCCAATGGGCCCGGGACAGCCTATCTCTCGCCTCCTATGACGGCCTCCAAAATCGAGGCACTGTTCAACGATATGAAGGCTGCATCACCTCTATCAACAATCCTGAATAGCAAGCAAGAACCCATTGCGTACGTCTATCCCCTGCATAGTGATGCGGCCTTTCTGCCAGACGAGCCGATGTCCTTGCAGCCTATCCAGGCCAACTTCAATAACGATGTCTGGCTGACCGGCTACCATATTGAACCGGCGGTCGCCAAACCGGGTGAGGCAGTCACGATTTATCTCAATTGGCAGATGCAGCGGCTTATTGATGGCGATTACTACCTCTTCCTGCATGTGTTTGATACTGCGCAAGCGGAGCGCCGAGGGCAGTCCAACTTACCCCTCAATAGCATCGTTCATCGCTGGTCAGGTCCGCTGTCCTTCCTCGACGCGTATCACTTATGGTTACCCCCCGACAGCCCGAAGGGGGTATATCGATTCGAAATCGGCCTCTACCACAACTTTTCCCTGGAGCGACTACCGGTTATAATTGGAGAAGCTAATCAGCCGCCTGATGATCGGATTATCTTGGGGAAGTTCCACGTCCAACTTCATCCACCTTCCCCACCTGTATATCCAATCCACGCACAGTTCGGCGATAGTCTTGTTCTGATCGGGGGGGACTTTCTTGAACGCACCCTTCATCCCGACCAAACGCTGACCTACACCTTACATTGGCAGGCGCTCGCCTCTGTGGATCGAGATTACACTGTCTTTAACCATCTGCTGGATTCCGAAGGCAGAATACGCGCCCAACAGGACGGTATGCCACAAGAAGGTCGATACCCGACCACTATGTGGGATCCAGGTGAAATCGTTTTGGGTACCCACTCCATTCTACTTCCTTCAGATTTGGAGCCAGGCCCGTACACTCTGCGGATAGGTCTGTACGAACCCGAAACAGGAGGCCGTTTGCCACTGGTGAACGAGGCTCAGGATTTTGTGGAAGTGCCGGATTTTATTGTCTTAGAGGACGCGAAATAGCGATGCAAAACACAGCACTTGACCGCTTGCGAACCTGGCTGACTGCTGACAATCCTTATCTCGCGATAGGAACGGCGATCGGTGTGGCCGTAACAGCCGGCATACTGGTTGGCGCGCTGTTCGGCTCTCTCGGGCCTGTGCTGGCACTGGGGGCAGTCGGCGTGCTGGTGGTGGGTATGCTGATGCTGCGCTCAACCGACTGGGGGTTGTTCGCATTGATCGGGCTCATCTGCCTACTACCCTACGGGGCAATGCCAATCGAAGTGGGTTTCCGGCCCACGTTCATTGACGCCGTCTTGCTGACGTTATTCGGCGTTTGGTTTGTACGGCTGGTGACTCGCACAGATCGGACATTTGAGACATCGGCGTTAGGCATACCTATTTTTGCTTTCCTGCTATGGGCGCTCATCACCTTCATCGCTGGCCTGTCCAACAGCCCCATGAACGTTACCGTGCTACGACGCTTTGCTGAGGTACTGCTCGCGGTTTCACTGTTCTTTATGATAGTCAACCAGGTACGGAGCATTCAGTCCCTGAAACAGATCACGGCCATCATCATCCTGGCCGGTGGATTGGTTGGCTTTCTGGGGGTGGTGTTCTACGTGCTGCCTGGCCCCCTGACAGTACGCATTCTCTCCAGGCTGGCCGTCTTCAACTATCCCTCCGGCCCTGGCATCCTACGTTTTGTGGAAGATGACCCCAGCCAGCCAATGCGCGCCATCGCCACCTCCATCGATCCCAACGCACTGGGCGGACTGCTGGTCGTGGTCACTGCGATAGCTATGGTCCAGCTTTTCGCCGACAGACCCGTGTTACCCCGTCGCCTGCTGGCCCCCCTGGCTGGTCTGATGGGGCTCAGCCTGGTACTGACTTTCTCACGTGGTTCGATGTTGGGGCTGGCGGCGGCACTTATGCTAGTTGGAGCACTACGCTACCGCAAGTTGCTGCTGCTGATAGCGTTGGCAGGGATTATGTTGCTTTTGTTACCCCAAACTCAAGTTTACGCAGTTCGCTTTTTCGAAGGGATACGCGGTGAGGACTTGGCCACCCAGATGCGCTTCGGTGAATACAAGGACGCCCTCATCCTGATTAGTCGCTACCCGGTGCTGGGTGTCGGCTTCTCAGGCACACCCGACATTGATCTGTATCTGGGTGTTTCCATGCTCTACTTGCTCATTGCCGAACAGATGGGGTTAGTGGGCTTACTCATCTTTTTAATCATCGTGGGGACGTACTTCGTAGTAACTTACCGCGCCTGGCGTCAGACACCCCGGGGGCACGTGCTCGAAGGGCTGCTGCTAGCTTACCAGGCAGCGCTGGCCGGGGCACTGGTCGGCGGTATCTTTGACCATTTTTTCTTTAACATCAACTTCGTACACCTGGTCGCCCTTTTCTGGCTGGTGATGGGACTGGGAATCGCCGCCACACGACTGACGTGCAAGTTTGGATTGGTTCAGGCTGACCCAAATTGAGGCCTGTAACGGGTTGCAGTGAGATGAAGAGTCTAGTAGTCAGGAAAGAGTGAGCATCATGGCTCGCGCACGATTTCAATGGTGCTCAAGAGAATGGCGTCATTGGGTAATCGGTGTCCCTGCTCATCAACGGCAGGTAACCGTTCTCCCGTTGC
>JAUVPY010000408.1 GCA_030598425.1 Anaerolineae bacterium | reverse complement strand
GTAGTGGTCGCAGACGCACCTACGATCCTCAGTGAATGTCGACGATCTGACCGTCTTTTAGCTCCAAGACCCGGTCCACGTATGCATCTAAGAGAGCGTCGTGGGAGGCCACCAACAGTGTCATGTTTTCTTCGTCCACGATGCTCCGGAAGAGAGCGAGAATCTCGCGCGCCGTTGTGCTGTCCAGTTCGCCTGTAGGTTCGTCGGCCAGGATTAGTTGAGGGTTGTTGACCAACGCTCGGGCGATACCTACACGTTGTTGTTGCCCACCGGACATCTCGTAGGGACGGTGCTGTGCCTGTTTTTGGAGTCCCACCAGGTCCAGGCAGTGCATTGTCCGTTCACGACGCTCTTTGCTACGCACACCGGCGATGCGGGCCATCAGTTCCACGTTCTCATAGGCCGACAGCATAGGCAAAAGGCCGAACGCCTGAAACACAAAGCCAACCTGTTTTCGTCTCCAGTGCGTTAGTTGATCTTCGCTCAGCTCCATGAGATTCCGGCCAAAGACGTTCACGACGCCAGAAGTCGGGCGGTCGAGCCCGCCTATGCAGTTGAGCAATGTCGTCTTGCCGCTGCCAGAGCGCCCCTTGAGCGTTATAAAGCTCCCGAACTTGATTTGGAGATCGACGCCACGCAGGGCTGACACTTCCTGGACGCCGCTCCGGTACACGCGCCATAGCTGTTCAGTCTCGATGGCGTGGCCGTTTCGACCGTTGTCTGGTTCTTGGGCCATGTACGTTACTCTTTCTCCTCGTCGCCAAATTCGTGTTCAGCATCGGCACGCGGATCCCTTTTGGATGCCGAACCACGCAGCCCCGACACCACAGTGGCCGCGCGGCCCCTGGTTTTCTGCCAGAAGGAAAGCGCCCTGTCGGCCGCTTGGCCCTGTTCCTCCGATTCGTGCGCCAGATCGGATGCCAGCGCCTCAGCTGTCTGTGTCTGCCCGGAATGGGGTGCTGGCCGAATCAGAACACCCTCGTCGGTCAGCTCGATGCGCGCACGTCCTGTGATGTAGTGGTGGTCCAGGTACTCTTTTGGTACCTGGAGCCGCCCGGCCGAATCCAATACGACCAGCTCTTCAAAGATATCGTCTTCTGGTTCCGTGCCGCCGTCTTGCGCTGCGATTTCGAATGCGTGCGTATCGTTCAGTGTAGACTGGCGAACCGTCTCCGTCGCCGTCTTGCCATCTCGTATGGCTACCACGCGATGCACGTGACGTGCCAGGCCGGGGTCGTGGCTAACGATCAGGGTTGTGAGCCCATACTCGCGGTTGAGAAGCTGAAACGCCTCGTATATGGTCAGCGCTGTGGTCGAATCTACCTCGCCAGTCGGCTCGTCCGCCAGCAGAAGCGAGGGGTTGTTGGCCAGGGCAACGGCAATGGCGACACGCTGCTGTTCGCCGCCAGACAACTGCTCCATACGGTGTTGGCGTCGCTCCGCCAGCCCCACGGCCTCCAGTAGTTCCCCGGCGCGGCGCCGCTTGACGCGGTCTGACGTACCCGTCAGCGTCATCGGTAGTTCCACGTTATCCAGGGCGGTCAGATAGGGAATCAGGTTGCGGCTGCTCTGTTGCCAAACAAAGCCTACGCGCGAGCGGCGGTAATGATTGAGCGCCGAATTGGACATCTTGAGCAGGTCTTGTCCATCAACCCATACCCGGCCTGCAGAGGGACGATCGAGGCCCCCAAGGATGTTCATCAGCGTCGTTTTTCCACTACCGCTGGGGCCGACGATGCCCAGCAACTCTCCAGAGGTTACGACCAGGTCCAACCCTTGCAGCGCTACGGTCTCTAGCTCGTCGATTTTGTATATCTTGACCAGGTTGTCACAGACGATCAGCGGCGAGCGATCACGTGCGGCAACCGTAGGCCGAGAGGCGAGCGTGCTTTCGTAAATGGCCATTTTGATTTGCTCCTCTCTACTGGCCTATGATGACCTCGCCCTCCGTCAGGCCCTCAGTAATCTCGACGCGTCCCTCACCCTCGATGCCAGTCTTGACATCCTTGCGTATCTGGGTAGCGCCATCCTGCACCACCACGAATTTGCGGCCTTCAAAGTTGCGTAGCGCCTGGACGGGCAGCCAGAGCACGTCATCCTTGTTCACCAGTACCACGAGTATTTCCAGACGGTCGCCCAGGTCGAACTGGTCTTCCATAGCTGTTGAATCCAGCATGACCCGGGTGGCTGCGATAGTCTGGTCTCCACTGCCATATGGATAAGGTAAGCTTGAAATATGTCCCTGCATTTGCTCGCCCGGCTTCCCAGGTGGGGCAGCCGTGACCGGCATGTCCTCAGTAAGCAATTCCAGTTCGCTGTCCGATAACTCGGCCCGGATCTCAAGTTCACCGGGGTCGATCAAAATCACCGCGGGATCAAAGGCATCCACCTCCTGGCCCTTTCGGATGGCAACGGCCAAAACCTGGCCGTCAAATGGGGCAATCAGACGGGCATCGGCCAGCTGGGCGTTCAGACGTTCCACCGCCAGTCGCATCTCCTCAACATCCAGCGCGGTGTCTAGGCGCTGCAGCCGCATCCGGGCCAGGTCTACTTCCTGTTCCTGGAGCTGGACTGTGTAGGAGAAAACCTGACGGGCTTGAAAGGCCTCATCGTACTTGGCCTGCGCCACTTTCAGGTCTAGTTCTGCTTCCGGGATGTTTTGGCCAGTGGCTTGAGCGTTTTCGAGGGCTGTCTGCGCGCGCGTTAGGGCCACGTCAGCGATAGTTATTTGGGGGCTGGGGTCACGGGCTTGGGTTATGGCCAAGTTCAATTCTGTGCCGTGCAGGGCGGCTTCCGCATCGGCGACCCGCTGCGCTTGTTGGCTCAAGACGGAATCCAGGGCGGCCTGGGCCTGCGCAAGTTGGTCTTTCAGGTCGCTCACTTCCAGTTCTGCAAGAATGTCGCCGGTATTGACCCACTCATCGCTTTTGACGTTGACTTCACCGACGAGACCCGGTGTCTCGAAAACTAGCTGCTCCTCAACGACGGGTGAAACGCGTCCGGTGAAGTCGAGCGTTTCAATAACTTTTCCTCGTCGCACTGGATAGGTGGGCTTTTCCGGCACGATTGACGTGGGAATCGGTGTGGGCGTTGCTTCTGCATCCTCTGATCGGGAAAAGGAACAGCCGGCTAGTAGCAGCATTGATGCGGCGGCTATCAAAAGCAAAACGCCGGACAACGTTTTTTGTTGGAACATAAGGATCTGTACCTCTAATGTAAGCGTCGACTTCGCACAGGGTAGTTTATCCCGTGAGGATGGAGAAGTCAAGCAGATTTCGGCCGCTTCACGATCGTTCTGCGCCGAAAGGCTGTGCAGGCCTTCACTCATCCACTCAACCTTGTGCCAGCGGCCATCATCCCTCCGGCCATCAGCTTTGGCGGTAAGGGTGGCACGACGACGCCCTGCACGGGTTCAAAAAATCTTGCAGAGTTGACGCACCGGTCACGCACAAGCCCGCCGGAAAATCGCACGCCGCCCGCGCCGATGATGGCGCTTTCGACGCTGTTTGTTATGGCTCTAGCCCATTATGGCTGCATTTACAGCAAATCCAGATCGCGCAGAATCTG
>JAUVPY010000255.1 GCA_030598425.1 Anaerolineae bacterium | reverse complement strand
TAAAGGTACAAATTTCCCTATGATAAGTATATCACAAACGTTTATGTGATTGCAATAGGAGTTTCATCTTACACGAACGAGAAAAAAGTTAGAATCCGTATTGGCGCTTTTTCTTGACGGGCTTCGCAAGCCCGGGTACAATATGCCAACATAGAATGGAAAGTGAAGCGGACTATCCGAAGGATCGGTGAATAGGATGCCCCTATACGAGTATGATTGTGAAGACTGCCGGACGAAATTTGATGCCCTGCGACCTATGAGTAAGGCTGACGCCGCCATTCAATGTAAGAACTGCGAGAGCATGCAAACGTCGCGAGCGATCTCACTCGTCGCCGCCTTCAGCAGGGGAGACGGCGGCACATCTCAAGCCGTTGCCGGGGGTGGTTGCGGCGGCTGCGCCGGCGGGACGTGTGGTACCTGCGGCATGCACTAAGGCAGCCGTATTGTCATTAGAGTGCTGGGTCAGGCGATCAGCACAAAGATGAGTACCAGATTCCCTTAAATGAAAAGACACAATCGACTCCTTACAAGGACCGGTTGTGTCTTTTCGTTTGTACAGTGGTCCATAGGTTGATGTGCGAGAATAAGAACACCCGCCCGGGAAATAGGGCGGGTGTCGAATCAGAGACTACGAGGTCCGTCTATCTTCGGTGGCGCGGCCGCACCCGAACACGTACGGGATCTGCCACTTGCGGGCGGGCAATCAGGGCAATGACCCCGCCTATCACCATCACCAAGCCTGCTGCTACCAGAGTTACCATATATGCCTCCAAGTAGGCACTTGACACCTAATCCAATTCTCGCCTTCAGTCTAGCACATGCCTAACCCCACGTAAATAGTCCTTTTCTCCCAACATTAACCCATCAGCCGTGTTCGCGGATGAAGGACTCAGCCTTCTCCACCAAGTCACGATTGCCAACGAAGAGCGGGGATCGCTGGTGCAGACTGGTCGGCTGGACATCGAGAATAGCCTGGCGACCGTCGGAGGCATAGCCCCCGGCCTGCTCAGCCACGAAGGCCAACGGGATGGCCTCGTAGAGCAGACGCAACTTGCCGTGCGGTTGCTCGGGGTCCTTGGTATCGGCAGGGTAGTAGAACACGCCACCGGACAACAAGTTGCGGTGAAAATCGGCCACCAAAGAGCCGACGTACCGCAATGACAACCCCTTTCGCAAGCCATCGTGACCCTGGAGCCAGCCTGTATAGCGCCTGACCCCCTCCGACCAATACTGCTGATAGCCCTGGTTTGCGCTATAATATAGAGGCGTCTCTGGGATTCGGATGTTGGGGTGAGAGAGCAAGAATTCGCCGACGCTGGGGTCCAGAGTAAAACCGTGTGCACCGTGTCCGGTGGAATAAACCAGCATCGTGCTGGAGCCGTAGACAATGTAGCCAGCGGCCACCAGATCGCGCCCAACTTGCAGACAATCCTCGAGAGTGCCCGGACCATCTTGGGTCTTGCGATGGTAGATGGAAAAGACGGTACCCACGCTGACGTTGTAGTCTATGTTGGAAGAACCGTCGAGGGGATCGAACAGGAGCACGTATTTGCCCGTGGAAAAGCGATCAGGGATGGGGATGACGTCAGCGTGTTCCTCGGAGGCCATGACCGCCAAGCGTCCGGTGTGGTCGTTGAGACGGTAAATGGTGCGATCGGCGAATTGGTCTAGCTTTTGGACCTCCTCGCCCTGGACGTTCTCTTCGCCAGTGCTACCCAAGATCTCGACCAGCCCTGCCCGGGTGATCCGGCTGGCGATGATCTTTCCAGCCAAGGCCAAGTCGTACAGCAGGTTGGTCAAAACACCTGTGGCCTCTGGGTGGCTCGACTGCTGCTCCAAAATGAAGCGTTCGATGGTAGTGATTTGACCAATAGCGTCGCTGTCCGTGGTCATTCTCACCTCCTCGTCCCTTGGATCCTGACCCAATTACACTGTTACCCAACAGCATTTGCGGTGGCCGCGAGAATTATGACTCACGGACAGAAGAGAACACGGATTTCTTTATTTTGTGTTTAGTCGGTGTTCCTTTCCGTCGGTGGGTCGAAAACCTCGCTTGCGTACAGATTGGCCGCGTTACGTGTTATTACTGATCCGAACACAACTATCTAAACTTTTTGCGGCCCCATGGAAGCCCGAATTTGTTTAGTTTCATATGTTCGGATCAGTAATCTCATATCCACGATGCGAAATGGATGATAGAATTGTAACATACCCACAAGTGGCTGACAAGTGAAATCGGCTCATTAGCCAAGCGTTGAATCCCTCAGAGATTCGCGCTATAATACACAAGAGCGATTCTAGTCACGTTTTGGTGTTCCTGCGCTATGTCGAGTAGAGGCGATTAACCATGTTGCGTCAGTCACTAAACGCCCAACAAGTCGGATACTGGTTATCGTGGGTAGCAATGCTCATCCGCGTAGCATCGCTGAATTACGCTTTGGGCATTCTATTCTTCTACCCGCATCCGATCATCGCCGCCCGCACTCCCTATCTGTTAGTGTTATGGGGGATCGTCGCTCTCTATACCACGGGCTTGATCGTCATCCTACTCGTACGAGCTGATGCCTGGTTAAGATCTGCTCCCTTCATCATATTCGACACGTTTCTTGCCATCGCGATCGTCAACTTGGCGGGAGGAGGCTATCGCAACATCTTCTCGCTCTACTCCCTCACTCCCACCGTGACGGCAGCCCTGTCGCTGCCTAGCGCCGAGAGACCGGGGCGGCGGGCGGTGCTCTTCGTCGGCGTGGTTATCGTGTCCACCCTGGGCTTCGCCTCGTCTCTGTATATCGACGGCTACACGCTGCCGGTGATCATCGAGAACCGCCAGGTGGATGAGGTGGTGCTGCGCAGCGCCAGTTATTGGGTCACGGGTGGACTACTGGCTGCATTGGCGGCTATGATGATTGCCTGGCAACACAGCCGGGATCGCGCCAACGCCCTACGGGAACAAGCCGCAGTAGAGGCCGAGCGACGACGTATCGCGACTGACATTCACGACGGCGTCCTCAGCCAGCTTTCGGCGCTGGGGCGGCGGGCCGAGTACGCCAGCCTGCTACTGGCCGAAGATCCAAACGCGGCCGAGGAGGAGATGCTAAGAGTGGTAGCCCTGGCCGGTGAGGTTCACGAGGGAATCCGCTGGATTGTGCGAGCCTTGAGACAGGACCCGGCCCAACTCACCCTGGGCGGCGAGCTGACACGCATCACCGACCGTTTTCGGCGTAATACTGACTTGATGGTCGAGCTTAGGCTGCCGGTCAATGAGCCCCAGGTACCGGTTGATACTGTCCGCCACCTGGGCTACATCGTCACCGAGGCACTAACCAATGTCTGGAAGCACGCCGGGGTAGAGGGGGCCAGCGTTGTCGTTCATCGCGTCAACGGAAGGGCCATAGTACAGGTGATAGACGACGGGGGTGGCTTCGATCCCATCGAGGCTGGACCCGGACAGGCTGGTCTTGGGCTCTGGAGTATGCGAGAGCGAGCGCAGGAGATCGGAGGTGACATCGACATCCGCTCGTCGATCGGCAACGGCACTCAGGTTACCATCAGCGTCCCACTGGCTGAGGACAGGGGCGAGACAGTATGACTCACATTCGTGTTCTCATCGCCGACGATATGGCCCTGCAGCGAGAGCTGTTGGGCAAGTTGCTGGAACGCCAGCCGGACATCAGTGTGGTCGGTGAAGCGGGCTCGCCGGAGGAAGCGGTGTCGGCAACCGCTGAGCTGTCTCCCGACGTGGTGTTGATGGATCTCCGCATGCCGCGCCACGACCCGCAAGGCGGCATCCGGGCCATCCGCCAGATTAAGGAGGGCCATCCTCAGGTCAAAGTGTTGGCCCTGACCGAATCGGACGACGAAACCGACGTGCGGGCGGCCGCCCTGGCCGGAGCCATTGGCTACATCGTCAAGAGTGTTAAGGCGGGCCAGATTGCCGAAGCGGTGCGGGCCGCACACGCCGGCCAGGGCTGGCTTGACCCCAGCGTCACGGCTTACCTGCTACACGATTATCGGCGCGCTTCGCAGGAATCGCCTACTGGCCCGGTATTGACCCAGGCTGAACTGCGTGTGCTGCAACTGGTCGCCGCCGGAGGGACCACGGTTGAGATCGCCGAGGAGTTGTTCGTAGCCGAGAAGACGGTCAAGAACCACCTGGCCAACATCTATCGCAAACTGGGGGTGAAGAACCGCAGCCACGCCGTTAGCGAGGGGTACCGGCAGGGACTGCTGAAGTAAAGGCCAATCTGGTGGCCGAGGGCTAGGGGCTGGAGGCAGTGATCAGCGTTTCGTCCCCGGACTCTACTTTCCAAGCCTCAAGTCGGGTGATACGCCAGCCGGTCGGTGTGCGCTCGATGCCCAGGTGCCGTTGGGGGCGATAGCTCTTAAAGTTGGGAGCCAACGAATTCCAGGATCGCTTCCGCAAGTCTCACCGCCTCCTCGGCCGTCGGCTGATCGTAGTAACCCATCGGCGCTCCGGCTGGAAATCCATTGGGATAACGGGTGGGGATGTAGCATCCAGACAGATCATAACCAATGTACCCCACTTGTTCACGCTTGTCAAGCGGTTTCTTGTGTTCTGGCCCAGGTTCATTTATTATCCACTTACCCAAAGGGCCTATCCCCGAATAGGTCTTTTTCTGATGCTGTGTTACCCGCTCGACCTATGGACATAGGAGGGACAGCATAGTAAAATAGAGTTTGTGAAGGTGTATTTACTTTGGATAGAATGAGGAGGTAATAGAGTGCTATGGTACGCAAACACAATTGGTTTATCGCGGTTACTGTAATCACAATACTCTCGCTGTCCCTGGGGGCCTGCGCACCAGGACAACAGGCTGAGGATACCAATTTGAAGATGGGCCTGTTGCCCATCCTCGACATTCTGCCCTTCTACGTTGCCGAGCAAAAGGGCTACTTTGAAGACGAAGGGATCAACGTCGAATTCGTGCCGGTCAAGAGCGCCCAGGAGCGAGACGCGCTGATGCAGGCGGGCGAGATAGACGGCATGCTCAACGACCTCATCAGCACCGGC
>JAUVPY010000378.1 GCA_030598425.1 Anaerolineae bacterium | reverse complement strand
GCCATCATTCTGGTGGTTTTCCACGGCGCCATTTTCACGGCCCTTTCGTACTCTGTCATTCAGGGCGACGACGCAGTTTAGGCTAAACAGCCTCACGCCGCAGAATACCGCCACAATTGAAGCGCAATGGATGCTGTCGCTGGCTGCCGGTTGGCGCGTCGGAACTGCCATCAACAGGGTTACACCGTTCACCATCCTTTTATCCTAACCTTTAGCTTCACGCTAGACTCACATCAATAAACAGGTGCAGAACATCCGACCACTCGCCCAAGCGCAATTAACAGGGGGCCATTTGGCCCCCTGATTCTGTTAGCGTCCCGTTTGGTCATTCGGTCAAGGGTTTGCGCTCCGCTTCAATCACTTGGTGACATCTACGCTGCGCTTCACCGCCCTTGACGTCAAACCTTCCGAATTCTGGCCTCAGCGTTCCTTAATCAGTAATTCTCTGTCACGCAGCACGTCGAAGTGATGAATTGGCAGGCTTGCTATCCTAATGGGTTTGCGACGTGTTAAACCCGTATATAGCGATGATATTACGAGTGCGAAGGGCCGGGAACACGTGAAGCGCGCCGAGGAATCCGCTGGTTTGGGGAATGCGATATCTCAGTAGCGTGGATCAGGGCGTCACTGCTTGTAGCTCGGTCGGGGATGAATACGGCCCCGGTCACGCCGGTCACCATCAACGCCAGCGCCAACGGGCCGACGGCGCGATCCAGGCCATGGCCGGGAGAAGCCAGGCAGTAAGCGCCAGATTACAGCCCGAGGCTTGGGCTGGAGACTTACCCTTCATAAGGATCTCCTTGAATCTGTGAGCGTGCGGATCTCAATGAAGCGTCAATCGATAAAGCACAAAATGCTCGTCAAAGCCCTTGATGGGCGTTTCATAGCGCTCCACGTCCACCGCCATCGACTCTAACAGCTCGGCCACGGCCGGGTCACCCCGTAGACTTTCAGAAATGACCACGTCCCCGCCTTTGCTCTGGCCTTCCAGTCGCGCGGCCAGGTTGACGGTGGTGCCAAAATAATCCAGCCGGTCGTGGAGGTTTACGGCAATGCACGGGCCGTGATGCATACCCAGCTTGATTGTCAAGGGTAGGTCGGGATGCAGTGCGTTAAAGTCCTCGATCTCTCGTTGAATGGCAAACGCCGCACGCATCCCTTGGGCCGGGTCAACAAATACGGCCATAATGGCATCACCAATGGTTTTCACAATAGCTCCGTCGTGTTCGCGCACGATTCGCTGCAAAAAGGCAAACTGATCGCGCACCAGGGCGTAAGAAGGCGCGTCACCCACCCGGCCGTACATGGCCGTCGAACCTACCAGGTCGGAGAAGAGGATGGTCATCCCTTCAATCCCGATCTCTTCGCCAGGGCGCAGCACTTCGTCGCTGAAAAGCTCGCGGAAGTGCTGGAGGGTGGTGACCTCGGCGGCGGTTACAGCGTCGGTATACCACTCGCTCCGCTCGACGTAAATACGTTGGGCATAAGGCGCGTTGTTGGCCATTACCAGGGTCAGGCCTTCACTAGTGACGCCATCCTCACGTTGGGAGGTAGCTTGTATCCTCTCGGCGCTGGCTTGAATGGAGAGTTGCCCGATTTCATATTCGCCCTCACCCCTCATCTCCAACCATTGCTCGACGCCGGGGCGCTGGGTGCGGACGCGGTAATTGCCCGGTTCGAGCCGGGTGTGTAGGGTGCGCGCTTCGCCAGGCTGAACCGCCTGGTGAATCAGAATGTGAGGCGTGATCATCGGACCGCCGATGCAATAGGATCCCGCGCCGATGGCTCGGATTTGAGGGTGCGGGGTGAACGTGAGCTCGACGTTTTGGGTGAAATTGGCCTCGTAGTCGATGCTGCAGGTAGGGCAATGCACGCCTTTGCGGAGTTCATCCAGGGCAGGCGCCGTGGCCTTGGCCCCCCGGCAGAGCGGGCACATCACGTCCCACCGCATATTCAAGACACCCAATTTGGCCGCCGAGAGAAACAGCTCGAGGATGGCGCGACGGGGTGCGCCCCAGGTATCGGCCAGCTCATAGGGACGCATCCGGGCCAGGTTTAAGTCCGCCCCCTCGGTCAGCAGATCGGCCAGGTGTCCTACCCATTTTTTTTGGTGACCCCCCGCCGTCAGTTGCTCGGTCAAACCCGATAAGCGGGCCCGGCCCGACCCCCTTATCGCGGTGGATTTTAGAGGAAACGGTTCTTCGACCTGGCCTTGTAGAAAGTCATCAATCTGCCGGAAAACCCGTTCGAAGTTGCGCCGCATCTCCCACCCAAATTGATAGGGTGTCCCCACCAGCCCCATGATGTTAGCCGGAGTCACTTCAACGTAGTAGCCCAGCAGCGTTCCGGCGTCGTTCGGTTCCAGGGTCAACCTGGCGTACGTGCGCGCTACGGGACCTATCTCGAAGGCACGCACATTGCTAAATTCTTGCTCTCTGACCCACTCAAAGGGATGATCCTCATATTCGACGACGATGCCCAACTTGGAGGTACGCGCCATCAGCCGACTGCCGCCGATTTCCAGCGGTATTTCAGTAAACTCGATCTCCGGCAAGCGCGTCGCCTGGTTGAAGCGGTGAGTATCGGCCACGTAGGGCCACAATTCTTCCGGCGAGCTTTTGAGCTGCCACCGCCACGGGTATTTGAAGACCTTCCACTTCATGGCTTTCCCCCCCGAGGATTACTGCTCTCTTAACATCTTCATAAGCCAGATTCTTGACAAATGGGTCAAGTTTTCCTCACGGACAGAAAGAAACACGGACCCAGCTTCCTTTTTCTTTTGTCCGTGTTCTTTTCCGTCCGTGGGGAGATGGTTGACACATCGTCAGTGTGAGGCGAAGCTTCGTTAGTATCCATGACTATAGCATAAAGAGGAGGATATAGGAATTTGTGCCGGGGAGGGGTCGGGAAGAGTTTGATGATGTTTCTCTGGTGCTGATTCAAACGTCAACACTTCCCGGTTCACATCTGAATGGGGTACCAGCCGAATTGCCAGGCTTCCTCGATCATGGCTTTGTAGTTCTCTAGCCGTTCATAGTAGGGTACAGAATTGCTTGACCCTATGCAGTATCCGCCTCCAGGTGCTACCTCACGGAGAAGGGTTCGAACCTCATCTCTAACTTCTTCCGGTGTACCTCGACTCAGTGTATCAACTTCCACGTTGCCGACCAGGCACAGCCGGTCACCGTAGCGTCGTTTGACCTCTTGTATGTCCTTAGTGATTGGCTCGATAGGGTGCAGGGCGGAGATCCCACAGTCGGTAAGGTCGTCCAGAACCTCCCACAGGACGCCATCCGAGTGGAAAATGAAAGGCAGGCCAGCTTTGCGGCAGATGTCGCCCAGCTTCGTCAACCAAGGAAACAGATACTGACGATAGGTGGACGGAGAGATCAGCAAGCCGGTCCGGTAAGCGATGTCGTCGCTGAACCAAAATGCTTTGACCGTGTCGTAGGCGACCAGGACTTCGCATATTTCCACCGCCAGTTGTCCCAACTGATTGAAAATGTGGGCCACAAAATCCTCCCGCTCGTACAGCGCGAAGCAGAACTCCTGAAAACCCATGGCTTCCCAGGTATAGGTAAAGATATCTCCCCAAGCCCCAATAAGTCCCATACCGTCGGGTAGATGCTGCCGGGCCTCATCAAAGTAGGAAAAGTCAATTTCGTCCACGGAGGGCACCGGATATCGCTCCAGATCGGTCCAATCACGGATCAGCCCTTTGCCTTCGGATGCCCAACGGCGGTAACCGGTCGCGGTATGGGCGTCCTCGAGGATAGTCTCGGACCGTTCCTCTTCTAGAAAAAACCACATAGACGGAGAATCAGGGTATGCAACGGCGCAGTCGTAGCCGGCCTGGT
>JAUVPY010000415.1 GCA_030598425.1 Anaerolineae bacterium | reverse complement strand
TTTCCCTGATCCCCTGATCCCCCGATTCCCCGGCCCCCTTTTTCCCTGATCCCCTGATTCCCTGATTCCCCGATTCCCCGATTCCCTGACTCCCTGAGAATACCACCCCCGCTACAACCGCCAATCCCGTCGTGGTGAGCAGACCCAATCGCCACGGGAATTGGGCAAAGCTGGAGATAGGGATGGTTCGCCACACCCATTCCGAGATAGGCGTCATCAAGAAAGCGACGACTAGGATCGTACCCTGGAAGAAACGAATTGACCTGCGGACGTTGGCTTCGGTAATGCGCGGGGTGACCAGGAATGATAGGACAAAGAGAGCAACCGGCACCAGCCCAAGCTGAAAGCCTGGCCCATCGTCGGGGCCGGGGATGCTGGCGCCAAGGCCCCAGTGCGGTGAGAAGAGCTGGAAGACGTAGACGAAGTCGCCCCCAAAGGCGAAACGTCCCCCGGTCCACTGGTCCACTCGGACCAAATTGAATTCCAACAGCAAGGGGAATAGGAAGATCGCCGAGAGCAAAATGCCCAAGGCTAACCCCAGAGCTGGAGGAAATCCCAGGCTAAACGGCCGCCTGAGCTTTGCAAGCCCTCCTTGATGCTTAAGGCTCCTTCTCTCGTCCCTCAGCCGGAGCAGCAAAAGCACTGCGACAAAAAGGCCGGCCAGTGGGGTAATGAGCAATAGAGCTGCGTTACTGGTCAACACCAGGCCGGCGTAGGCCAGGCCTGTTCCGATCAGGGCATTTAACCGGGGGCGGTCAATCAGCTCGAAAAAGCCCCACAAAACGAGGGGGATGAAAACGAAGCTTAAGGACTCGGCCAGGTCGGCCCGCACATACAAGTCAAACAAACGATACGGAGTGTAGACATAAACTAGTCCGGCGAGCAGCGCGGCCGGGCGGCCCAGCAGCCGCCGCACAAACAGGTACATCGTGGCCGCTGACGCCAGGACGGATAGCGCAAACACCACTTTCACGGCCGGTACGTAGTCGAAACCCAGCAGATACACGCCTTCGCCCACGAAGTAAGTCAGCGGACCGTAGACATTCCAAAAGGGATAACCGTAACCGAACCCCCAATCAGGTCCCCAGCGTGGCCAAAATATGCCATCTTGGATGGACTTGTTGAATTCAAACAGGAAGTAGACGCTATGCCGGGCGTCGTGTGCGCCCCAGAAGTATCCCGGCTGCATCAGCGGCCCAATCGCGAACAAAGAGAGCAAGATGGTGATCACTAAGTAGGGATCAACTTTCAAGGGAGTAGGAAGTAGGGACGCGAAGCGGGAAGTAGGGACCCTCGACTTGGAGATTGGGGCGGTCATAGGCGGTTCTCTGTACTTCTGATTAGACCATTAAGCAGACGGCCAACGGTCTCAGATTGGCTCGTCAAGTCGTCACTGGATGAGATGTAGCCGAGATCTTTCGAGAGGATGCAGTAATACTTGATTTCTTCCAAAGATCCCTCCGAGATGTTGTAGAAGCGTAGTTTGTCTTGAATACCGCGTCGCTTGAATCCTTCCACAATGTTCGCTGGTATAGAAATCGCAGCCCGGCGTATCTGTGCCACCAAGCCAAACCTCTCATCGCTCGGAAATGCCTTCGTCACCTGATATACGATCAGCACCAGCCTGTGGGCTTCTTGCCATGCCTCAAGCTGCCGAAAGCTCTCGATCTTCCCCATACTTCCCTACTCCCTACTCCCTACTTCCACCACCACCCTCCCATCCTCCTGGCCTACCACCGGCAACCGCTCCAGCGTCTCGCTATCGTACAGACCGAAGGCGAGTAGGTAGGGTCCCGGCGGCGCATTAGGGGGTATGGCGATGGCGAGGTCAATTAGGATCAACGCACCCGGGTCCCATTGGCTGGTGAAGTAATCCTCGCCCTCCGGGCCTGCGCCGAGCCCTGCCAAGGGGTCGGCCTGGGCGATCACCTGGCCTGACGGGTCTAGCAGGTGGACGAAAAGATTCAGATCTCGATCAAAGGGGCGGGTCGCCTGCCAGGTAAGCGTCAGGCGCAGGGTATCACCTGCGCGTGGCGACCCGTAATCGCCCAGAGAAAGCTGTCCTATCGTCGACTCGCTCAGACCCGCGGCGGCGGGCGGAATCTCCACTGCCAAATCGTGGTCGAGAAGCATCAGGCGATGCTCGTCCCAGGCCGCCAGCGGCCCTGTGCCTGGTGCGTGCTGGGTGAACCGAGGCTCCAGATAGCTGTAACTAGCCAGCAGTGTCAGGATGACCAGACCGGCGTAGGCCGGCAGCGTCGCCAGCCGGCGGTCGAGCGTCACTGATGTTCCGGCCAGGACCGAGAGACAGAGGCCGATGAGGCCCAACAATTGCCAGGGGTAGGTCAAGGTGTGCTGTAGACCGGTCAATCGCCAAAGGGAGGCTGATAGCGGCAGGAGTAGCAAAGTTAGAGCCAGGACCAGGACGAAGAGCCGCACGGGATTGGGGTAGCCCTCGCCTCGGTCTGGCTCAGTCGACTGGGTATGCACCTTTGTAGCGACGAGAATAAGGGTCAGGGTCGCCAGGCCGAGGGCGGCGAAGCCCAGGCCCAGCGCCAGACCGTCGTCCCAGCCCGGTCGGCTGGCGCCAAACCCCCAAAAGGCGGATATAAGTTGGGACGGGAACAGGAAATGGTGGTAAAAGTCAATGGGTGACGGGGGAAGGGTGAAGTCTACGCCTAGGAACGTCATAGTCAAGGCGACAATCACCCCAACCAGCGCGGCGGCCAGCGACGCGTAGGGGCGACCCTTGTGGTCGCCCGTTCCGTGGGAGTCGGACCGACCCGTGCGATCGACCCATAGGGCCCAGACCACCAGCAACAGAAAGGCCCAAATCGTCAGGCCCGCTTGACTCAGCCCCAGGAGAGCCCAAAGCAGCGCTGTCAGCGCCGCCCATAAGACTTCGGAAGTCTGCGCAGACTTCCGAAGTCTGGTAGCCGCCGCCAACGCCCAAGGCAGCAGGCCCCAAAAGAGGGCTTCACCCCACGCGCCCCGCACGTACACTACGGCCAGGCGATACGGCAGGTAGGAGTACATCAGCGCTGCGAGAGCCGCGCCCCCCGGCCCCAGTCCCCGTCGCAGCCAGACGTAGACCCCGGCAGCACCCAGCAACAGGCTCAGAGCGAAGACGACCTTCACCCCAGCCAGCGGCCTCCCGCTCAGCCAGAGGACCGGCAGACCCAGGTAATAGGTCAGGAGACCATCGCCCCGCAGCGCATCGAAACTGGTGGCGATGCCCGGCGTCCAGCCCAGCTCCAGGACTCCATTCCCCAGATCAGCCAGGTTGTAGGCGGGAACGAACCCGCTATGTACCTGTACGTAGCCTGGGTAGGCCAATGGCGCAACGGCGAAGACGGTCAGCGCCAGCGTTAGCAGTAAATACGAAGAGTCGCTGCGACTCCAGGTCAAATTATCTGTCTCCGAGTTCTTTCCCAGTAGGGGGATTATACATGGCAGACGATACTTGCGCCAAAAAACACCGGCGGCGCTGCAACTGCAGCACCGCCGG
>JAUVPY010000115.1 GCA_030598425.1 Anaerolineae bacterium | reverse complement strand
TGTTGAGGAAGGACGAAGGTGGGCGCCACACGCCGTTTTTCCAGGGCTACCGGCCGCAGTTCTACGTGCGGACGATGGACGTGACGGGCTCGGTGGAGTTGCCGGAGGGCGTGGAGATGGTGATGCCTGGGGACAGCGTGAACCTGAAGGTGGAGTTGATCGTGCCGGTGGCGTTGGAAGCTGGGAGCCGGTTCGCCATCCGCGAGGGTGGTCGCACGGTTGGAGCTGGTGTCATCACCAAGATCATCGAGTAATAGACTCGTAGAGGTTGGCGGGATAGCTCGGGCCACGGATCGCCTGACTCACCAACCACCAAGTGAACTGACCGACCAATTTGCTGTTGTAAGGGGGGGGTATGGCTAAGCAGAAAATACGTATCCGGTTGAAGGCCTATGATCATCGTGTCTTGGATCAATCGGTTCGACAGATCGTTGACACAGCCGAACGTACGGGAGCGATTGTGGTGGGACCGGTGCCCTTGCCGACCAAGATCGAGAAGTTCACCGTTATTCGGTCGCCATTCATAGACAAGGATTCTCGAGAGCAGTTTGAGATCCGCACTCATAAGCGCCTTATTGACGTGGTAGAACCCAGCTCAAAGACAATTGACGCCCTGGTGCGGCTGAACTTGCCCGCTGGCGTTGACGTGGAGATCAAGTAGGAGTCATAGGATCTGGTGATTAGGAATTAGGATTGCCGGTTACGTGTTCATTTTCGGCCATTAGCTTGTTCCTGATTCCCCGATAGCCAATCCTTGAGTCTGAGAAAGGGTGGAATGGGATGTTGGGGATGATGCAGTCCTCTTGACTGACAGTCCCTACTCTCAAAGAGACAATGAACGGACTTCTTGGAAAGAAACTTGGCATGACCCAAATCTTCGATGATCAGGGTGAGGTCGTCCCGGTGACGGTCATCGAAGCTGGACCATGTTATGTGACACAGAAAAAAACGCTTGAGCGCGATGGCTACATTGCGGTGCAGCTTGGCTTTGAGGAGATCAGGCCTAGTCGTGCTAACAAGCCGCAGCTTGGTCATTTGGCCAAGAACGACATTCCGCCCTTGCGTCACTTGCGCGAATTTAGAGTGAATGAACACGATGACCTGAGCGAAGGGCAGAAACTCGACGTCAGCCTCTTCGAAACGGGTGATCAGGTAGATGTGTCTGGCACCTCCAAGGGACGTGGGTTTGCTGGCGTTGTAAAGCGCCACGGCTTTGGGGGTGGCCCCAAAACGCATGGTCAGTCTGACCGCTTGCGAGCGCCAGGTGCGATTAGCTCTGGCTCTACGCCTGGACGTGTGTTTAAGGGGAAGCGTATGCCGGGCCGAATGGGCGGCGAGCGAGTCACGGTTCATAGTCTTGAAGTGGTATTGGTGGACCCGGAGCGGCATCTGCTTGCGGTGAAAGGGGCAGTGCCAGGCGCGCGTGGTGGGCTTCTTATCATCCGCGGGGCTCGCAAAACCACAGTTTCGAAGATGCGGGGATAAGCCATGCAGATAGAAGTTAAGAACACCGCAGGTGAAGCAGTTGGCGAGGTAGATCTGCGTGACGATATCTTTGGCATTGAGCCAAATGAGTCGGTAATGCACCAGGCCCTGGTGCGGCAACTGGCCAATCGGCGCTTGGGGACACACAAGACCAAATCGCGGAGCGAAGTGGTGCGTACCAAGTCAAAGTGGTACCGCCAAAAAGGAACTGGTCGTGCCCGTCACGGCAGTCGCAACGCGCCTATCTTCGTAGGTGGTGGCGTGGCGCACGGCCCCAGGCCCCGCCAATACACCAAGAAGATGCCGCGCAAAATGCGACGGCTTGCCTTGCGTTCAGCGCTGTCGACGAAGGCCGCTGAAGAACACATCATTGTGCTGGACGCCATTGATTTTGAAGCGCCGAAAACCCGTGCCATGCTTGACACGTTGCGAAATCTGAATGTTGATACCAGCGCCATCATTCTGTTGCCCGAGCGAAATGAGAACATCGAGCGGTCAGCCACCAATTTGTCCGACGTGAAAACCTTGAGAGCGAACTATCTGAACGTACGGGATTTGCTCAAGTATGATTATGTGATTATTCCCACCGATGCATTGGCAGTGGTGGAAGAGATTTTGGGATGAGGTGAGCTATGGGAGAGATGAGTCCGTATCAGGTGATAAAACGCCCCATAATCACCGAGAAAAGCAACGTCGCGACCGAGTACAGTCAGTACACTTTTGAAGTGGACCGTGGTGCAAACAAGATCCAGATTCGGGAAGCGGTGGAGCACATCTTCAGCGTAGACGTGGTGGGAGTGCGTGTGATTAATATGTCTCCCAAGTTTGGCCGCTGGGGGCGAAAGCGCGTAAAGCGAAGCCCTGCGTGGAAGAAAGCTATTGTCACTATCGCGCCAGATCAACGAATAGAGTTATTCGAAGGCGTGTAGTTTGGAGCGTTGGGATAATACTGCCGTCAGGATAGGCGAGAAGCGGAGAGGCCATTATGCCTATTAAGAGCTACAAACCGACTTCGCCCGGCCGGCGAGGGATGACGGTTTCGACTTTTGAAGAGATTACGCAGACAACTCCCGAAAGGAGCCTGCTGAAGCCGCTCAAGAAGAGAGCCGGGCGCAACTTTCGGGGCAAGATCACGGTACGACGACGCGGTGGCGGCCACAAGCGTCGTTACCGGGTGATAGATTTCAAACGAAATAAGTTCGATGTGCCGGCTCGGGTGGCTTCAATTGAATACGACCCTAACCGATCGGCACGGATTGCCCTGTTAGTGTACGCCGACGGCGAAAAGCGCTACATCATCGCTCCTATGGGGCTGATGGTGGATGATGTGGTTACTTCAGGGCCTGTTTCAGAGATTAGGGTTGGGAATGCAATGCCCATCCATCGTATCCCGTTAGGCACCCTGATTCACAACATCGAACTGCAACCAGGCCGGGGTGGGCAGTTGGTCCGGTCGGCCGGCACCTCGGCTCAGTTAATGGCCAAGGAAGGCCCCTATGCCCAGGTTCGCCTGCCTAGCGGTGAAGTACGATTGATTAGCCAAAACTGCCTGGCGACCGTTGGGCAGGTGGGTAACGTGGAACACGGCAACATCTCGCTGGGTAAGGCAGGTCGCAAGCGTTGGCAGGGCCGCCGTCCCTCGGTGCGCGGCTCGGCGATGGACCCGGCCTCTCACCCACACGGCGGCGGTGAGGGACGATCGCCAATCGGGATGCCAGGTCCAAAGACGCCGTGGGGCAAGCCGACCTTGGGTTATAGGACAAGGCGGTCAACGCTGACCGACAAGTATATTGTACGTAGACGAGCTAAGAAGCGACGTTAGGATATGATGTGCTGGCGAAAAGGTTGAGGAGGTACCAGCGATGACTCGATCGGTCAAGAAAGGCCCGTGGGTAGATCCTAAATTGCTGAAGAAGATTCAGGCTATGAACGCCTCGGGCGACAAGCGTGTGGTCAGGACTTGGGCCCGATCTTCCACCATCTCGCCGGAGATGGTCGGCCATACGATTGCGGTGCACAACGGTCGCCAACATGTGCCGATTTACATCCAGGAGAGTATGGTCAACCACAAGCTGGGTGAGTTTGCCCCTACCCGCTTCTTCCGTGGACACATTCATAGGGAAAGAAGCAGCAAGGCTAGGAGGGACTAGGGGGACATGGCCGGTTTTCAGGTGCACGCAGAGAGTAAATACATTCCCGGCTCAGCCATCAAGGCGCGGCGGGTGGTGAATGTCGTGCGTGGTATGCATGCAGAAGAGGCATTGGAGGTCTTGCGCCTGATGCCGCAAGCAGCGGCCAGGCCCGTTGCCAAGACCATCCAAAGTGCCGTTGCCAACGCGGAAGAGAATTTCGGCCTCTCCAGAGAGGATCTGGTCATCGCTGAGATCTTCGCTAATTCAGGGCCAATGCGTCCCTGGCGGCGTTTCGGTGCACGAGGGCGCTTCAAGCCGATCCACAGGCGTACATCACATATCAGGGTAGTCTTGGAAGAAGTAGTAGAGGAAGAGTAGGCTTAGGAGGTTTGCCTTGGGGCGTAAAGTACATCCCGTCGGATTTCGACTGGGCATCGTCAAAGATCATAAGACGCGCTGGTATGCCGAAGGCGATACGTATGCCGATCTTTTAGTTGAGGACTTGGCTGTTCGCGACTTGATACGTCAAGAGAACGAGCGAGCCAGTGTTTCCTCAGTGGAGATCGAGCGTCTGCCGGCAGCCAAGCAGGTGACGATCCGAATTTGGACGGCCAAGCCAGGTATCATTATTGGCCGCAAAGGCGCGAATGTGAATGCGCTGCGCCGAAAACTGGAAGAGTTGACCGAAAAAAAGGTCCACGTAGACGTCCAGGAAATAGAAAACCCAGATCTGGATGCGTACTTGGTGGCCGAGAGCATCGCCCAACAGCTTGAGCGGCGCATTTCGCACAAGCGTGCCATGAAACAATCCATTCGCCGTGCAA
Source organism: Anaerolineae bacterium (assembly GCA_030598425.1). Taxonomy (GTDB): domain Bacteria; phylum Chloroflexota; class Anaerolineae; order 4572-78; family NAK82; genus JAUVPY01. Next base: position 2,842 of record JAUVPY010000115.1, on the reverse strand, counting down.
TGAGGGCTGGGGCTGAGGGTATCATGATCGCCTGCGGCGGTCGACTGTCCGGATCCGAGATGGCCCGGCGCGAGACCCAGCGCGAAGGACGTGTACCTCGTCACACGCTGCGTGCTGATATTGACTTTGGCCAGGCCGAATCCCTCACGACGTTTGGACGCATCGGTGTCAAGGTGTGGATATACAAAGGCGAGATTCTGCCTGAGACTGAAGAAGAGGCAGCATCGGCCTATTAGCGAGTCAGCGAATCTGGAAATTAGCACATTTGAAGTGAAGTGTTGACTCGACCGCATTATTGGCTGTATTGAGCTGTTGGCTTGCTGCCATCTGCAACTGGGAGATTATAACTATGTTGATGCCAAAGCGTGTAAAATACCGTAAGCAGATGCGCGGCCGCATGAAGGGCAAGGCAGGGCGTGGCTCTCAAATCGCCTTCGGCGAATATGGTCTGCAGGCATTGGAGCCGTGCTGGATGACCAGTCGACAAATCGAAGCGGCTCGCCGTGCTGTCGTCCGGTATGTGAAGCGCGGTGGCAAGCTCTGGATCCGGGTTTTTCCTGACAAGCCGGTGACAGTTAAGCCAGCCGAGACGCGTATGGGAAGCGGTAAAGGAAATGTGGATCACTGGGTTGCAGTGGTCAAGCCGGGGCGCATTGTTCTTGAGATCGCTGGTGTGCCGGAAGAGGCGGCTCGCGAAGCGCTGCGCTTGGCCTCACACAAGTTGCCCATCAAGACTCAGTTCGTGACGCGTACTGTTAGTGGTGATGAGGAGGGGTAACCCGTGAATGCTCAGGAGATCCGTACCCTATCAACCGACGAAGTCAAGGCTCGACTAAGTGATGTAGAAGAGGAATTCTTCAACCTACGCGCTCAGTTCACCATTGGGCAATTGGAGAATTTCAACCGGCTCACAGAGCTTAAGCGAGACATCGCACGCTTTAAGACCATCGTGGGCGAGCGTGAGCGTGAGCTTGGGGCCGAGGCCGCGACGAGCGAAGGATGAATCTGAGGAGCCTCGCACATTGATCTGAGGCTATATGAGGGTATATTGACATGGCAAGGGAACAACGCAAGGTGCTGGTCGGACGGGTGGTCAGCGACAAGATGGACAAGACAGTGGTCGTCAGGGTGGAACGTCTCACCCGGCATCCGCTCTACGGCAAAGTGATCCGACACCACAAGCGATACAAGGCCCACGATGAAGAAAACACGTGCGGCGTTGGCGACCTGGTGCGCTTGATTGAGTCACGCCCGATAAGCAAAGAAAAGCGGTGGGTAGTGACGGATATTGTGAGGCGGGCCGAGCTTTAGCTGCCCAACCGTTATCTCACCTAGGAGTTATGGCGATGATTCAACAAGAGTCTCGGCTAAAGGTGGCCGACAACACGGGTGCCAAAGAGATCTTATGCATTCGAGTGCTGGGTGGCTCCTCGCGGCGTTATGCGTCAGTGGGCGATGTGATCGTAGCTACGGTAAAGCAGGCCACTCCCCAAGGGTCTGTGAAGAAGGGTGATATCGTTCGAGCCGTGATCGTCCGCACAGCCAAGGAATATGGGCGCAGCGATGGCTCTCTCATCAGGTTTGACGAAAATGCCGCCGTCATCCTTGAAACGACGTCCACGAATCCGAGAGGCACCCGCATCTTCGGACCCGTGGCACGCGAGCTGCGCGAAAAGGGCTTTATGAAAATTGTCTCGCTGGCCCCTGAAGTGTTGTAAGCAATGTCGAGGAGTTAGGAATTATGATGAAGATAAGGCGAGGCGATACCGTAGAGATTATCGCTGGCGATGAGCTCGGTCTGCGTGGCACCGTGCGTGACGTGTTGCGAGGTTGGAACGTAGATCGCAAACGCGGCCGCGTCGGGCGTGATTCCAGTAAGGACCGGGTGATCGTCGGCGGGCGCAACATTATCAAGAAGCATCAGCGGCCCATCAGCCAGACCCGCACTCAAACGGGTATTATCGAACTCGAAGCTCCTATTCCCATATCCAAGGTGGCGTTGGTTTGTTCCCACTGCGACGAATGGACGCGGGTGGGCTTCACCGATGCCGACGGGATTAAGGTGCGGATGTGCAAGCGTTGTGGCGAGACTATTGATTGACCAAATTCGGGGGGCGAAAGATGTCTGACGTGCCCAGACTAAAAGAACGTTACCGAACAGAAGTTGCGCCAGCTCTTATAGAAGAGTTTGGCTATGAGAACACCATGCAGGTTCCGCGCCTGCAAAAGATGGTTGTCAACGTGGGTGCTGGCGAGGCCTTGCAAAACGCCAAGGCGTTGGATGCCATCTCACGAGACTTGATGACGATCACTGGCCAGAAACCTATCATCACTCGCGCCAAGAAATCCATCGCCGCGTACAAGTTGCGCGAGGGAAATCCTATTGGTGTCAAGGTGACAATCCGTGGCAGCCGGATGTTCGATTTTTTGGACCGACTGATGAATGTCGCGCTGGCGCGCCAGCGCGACTTCCGCGGCGTATCGCCTGATAGCTTCGATGGCCGTGGTAACTACGCCGTCGGTCTCACCGAGCAACTGGTGTGGCCTGAGATTGATTACGACTCGATTGACAGGATCCGCGGAATGGGCATCACCATTATCACCACCGCCCAGACTGACGATGAGGCGCGGCGCTTGTTGGCGTTGCTTGGGATGCCGTTCAGACGGAATTAGGCTGTCCTGGGTGCGAACGATGACCCGGCGTTTTTGCGGATATGTGTTTCGCACCAAGAACTACTAGGTAGAAGGCAAGGAGTAGCCGTGGCTAAAAAATCAATGATTGAGCGCGAAAAGAGACGGAAGTACGCAGTGCGGCTGCGAAACCGATGTCGGCGTTGTGGTC
>JAUVPY010000361.1 GCA_030598425.1 Anaerolineae bacterium | reverse complement strand
TCACCCTGCCCATCCTGGTCGGCACCGATGGACAGCTCCGCATGTCGAAGAGCACCGGTAATTACATTGGCATCGACGAACCGCCGGAGCAGCAATACGGCAAGGTGATGAGCATCCCGGACGAAGCAATGCTCCAATACTTTCGGTTGGTCACCCGCTTCGAACCGACTCAGATCGTCCAGATCGAAGCCGACCTGAAGAGCGGCCGCCTCCACCCTCGGGATGTCAAGATGCAGCTTGCCCGGGAAATCGTCTCTATATTCCACGGGGACGACGCCGCAGCTAAGGCCGAAGACCATTTCAAGACCGTCTTCCAACAACGCGATCTGCCACCCGATATGCCCGAGCACGTGCTGAGCGGCCCCACCAACATCGTGGACCTGATGCACGCCGCCGGTATGGTCAGCAGCAAGCGCGAGGCACGAAGGCTGATCCAGCAAGGTGGCGTGAAACTGGACGGAGTGGCCGTTGGCTCGGCTGATGCCGTCGTCGAACCAGGCCAGAGCGAGGTCTTGCAGGTAGGGCGGCGGCGATTCGTCCAGCTAACCGCCGAGTGAGGTACTAATATGATAGGCAAGCAACGACTATTGTGGCTGGCCATCGGCGCCGGATTGGCCTTTGTGTTGGTGTGCGCCAGTTGCGGTGGATTTTTTGTGATCGCGGCATCACTGGGTGGTGCCGGCGATCTGGCCATCGGGCCGGCAGTGGCCAGAGAACGGGTGGAGGGCATCATCGCATCCGGCAGCCCACCCATTGATCCCTTCGGCGCCCCCACCGGAGCCTACTCGGGCCTGGTTGTAGACCACCTGAGGCAGGCCGAGGAAGACTCCAACGTCAAAGCAGTGGTATTGCGTGTCGACAGCCCGGGCGGCAGCGTGGTCGGCTCCGACGAGATCTACCGGCAGGTGTTGGCTATGACCAAACCGGTCGTGGCGTCGATGGGTGAGTTGGCCGCCTCGGGTGGATACTACGTCTCGGCACCGGCCGATGAGATCTACGCCAACCCGGGTACGTTGACCGGCAGCATCGGTGTCATCAGCCAGTTCATCAACATCGGCGAATTGCTCGAGGAATACGGCGTAGAAGTCACCACCATCAAGAGTGGCGAGTTCAAGGATATAGGCAGCCTGTTCCGCTCGATGAGCGACAAGGAAATGGCCTCCTGGCAAACGATCATCGACGAGACATACGAGGAGTTCGTGCGAATCGTCGCGGACGGACGAGAGCTGCCTCTCGACGAGGCTAGAGAACTGGCTGACGGGCGCATCTATACCGGCCGGCAAGCGCTGGAGTTGGGTCTGGTAGACCAATTAGGTAACCTGTCCGCCGCCACCCAACGCGCCGCGGACCTGGGGGGCATCGAAGGTGAACCACGCATCGTGGAATACCAGCAGCCGCTCAGCCTCATCCAGGGATTGGTGGGGATGACGCGCCCGGCCGGCCCGCTGTCCGACGTGATGGAGCTCCTCGACCGAGGACAGAGACCGGCCCTACAGTACCTGTATGTGGGGCCCTAAGTAGATATCTTTAAGATAGACAGACCAAGACCAACTGCCATGACAATCCACCCAAAAAACGTCCGAAAAATCGGCTACGAGACCGTTTCCATAACTAGCTTAAAATCGCGCGAAGTCGGTCCGATTTTAAGGTGAAACCCCTTGTCAATTCGCCCGAGATTTGGTAGAATGGGACGCGACCATTCATCAGGCGAAAGGGACATAGGCTCACAGGCAAAGCTTGCTGGTGCCTCCAAAAAAGCGGGGCACCGTCAAAGAGTCTCCCCCAAGCGCATAATCGTTCGCGGTCCCTCTACCGCTACCTTCTCTCCAGTTCACGATATGCGCCCCCGGCCTTCCGCCTTTCACTTCGTGGTCGAAGGATGTTTCGTTCAGTTAATCTAACCTGAATAGTTGTGTGTCTGCACGCATAAAGGGTGACGAGCCAGTACGTCTACTCGGGGGTTTCTGTTCCCTTTTGACATGGGCCGCCCATTCCACGGGCTTGATTCAGGCACCTTACAATCTCAACTAAACGGCTGAACTATGAAAGCGACGGAAGCTTCTTCAATGAAACCGGAGAAAATCTGGCAGGCAGCTTTGGGCGAGTTACAGCTCCAGATGACGAAGGCTACGTATGACACCTGGGTAAAGCAAACCCACGTCGTGGCCTACGAAGATGGGACGTTCATCATCGGAGCGCAAAATGGCTTTGCAAAAGACTGGCTGGAAAACCGCCTGCACGCGACAATTCAGCGGACGCTGACAAGCATTCTCAGCCGCTCGGTGGAAGTCCGCTACGTGGTTCAGGCGCCAGCCCACACAGAACAGGAAGAGAAGCCCGAGGTACTTCTGCAACCCGCCGAGGTGCCGTCCAACCCGAAACAAACTAACGGGCGGCCCCCCTGCGCACTTAACCCTCAATATACCTTTGAACAGTTCATCATTGGCGCTTCTAATCGACTGGCCCACGCTGCCTCGCTGGCGGTTGCGGAGAGCCCGGCCGAGGCTTACAACCCCTTGTTCCTATACGGCGGCGTGGGGTTGGGCAAGACACACCTTCTGCACGCGGTCGCCCATTTCGCGATTGCACGCGGAGGGCTTGTTCTCTACATCACCTCGGAGACGTTCACGAACGATCTCATAAATGCCATTCGGAACAAAGCGACTGAAGAATTCCGCGAACGCTACCGCAATGCCGACTTCTTGCTGGTGGACGACATCCAGTTCATCGCCGGCAAGGAAAGTACGCAAGAAGAGTTCTTCCATACCTTTAACGCACTCCACTCTGCGGGTCGGCAAATTATTGTTTCCAGCGACCGTCCACCCCAATCTATTCCTACCCTTGAGGAGCGGCTGGCTTCGCGCTTTGAATGGGGATTGCTCGCCGACGTTCAGCCTCCCGACCTGGAGACACGTATCGCCATTCTCCGGTTTAAGGCCGAACATCGGCACGCTCGCGTACCCGGCGAGGTCATAGAGTTTATCGCCCGCCGAATGCAAAGCAATATCCGTGAACTGGAGGGCGGTCTTAACCGCGTGTTGGCCTACGCCTCGTTAGTGCGCGTACCAGTCACCCTGGACCTGGCCCGCCAGGCGCTAGACAACCTGGTACTCAAGCAAGAAAAGCTTACGATAGAACAGATTCTTCAAGCTGTTGCTCACCACTACAATGTAGCCGAGACAGACTTGGTGGGCCGAAGCCGGCGCAAAGAGGTTGCTCACGCGCGCCAAATGGCAATGTACCTGGCCCGAGAAGAGACGTCGGCCTCGCTACCTAAGATCGGCCTTGCGCTGGGGGGACGCGATCACTCCACGGTCATACACGGCGTCGACAAGATCGCCACCCACATTGAAACCGACGACGCCCTGCGCCGCGACGCCATTGCCATCCGAGAACAACTCTATCGGGTACCAGCCTCGAAGTAGCCATCTCTCCTTGCCAACAGGGCAGCCGATGTCCCAAAATTCCGGCTTGACCCTGGTGTCATGTGGATAACCCGCCTTAATCTGTGGATAACCCGCGGCATGTGTGGATAACTTGCCGGCCTGTCCCCTGGAACAAACCGCGAAGCCCCCTATATATAGGGGGCTCAGCCAAGACAACCCAATATTTTGGACATCCACGAGGCCACGCATCGAGAGGCCAAAAAAAGGTGAAGCGAGATAGCGCGGCTCTCCACATCTCCTCAACACGACCGTGTCCACCCCACCCCCCTGTAACTAGGGGGGCCAAAAAACAGTTGCGCAACAAATAGTGGCCTGATCCGCCCACAACCTTAATATCAACATACCCACAGGCCCTATTACTATAACTAACATATTAAATGGACTAACATGTTTCTATGGATAAGCAAAGCATATTAGACCGTGTTGACAAATTGTCCTTGCCCTCTGAGGCTCCAGCGAAGAGTTTGATCCTGTCTCTCAGGTGCTAACTCAAATAGCAGCACTACCTAGCCCGCATATGGTCATCCTTGAGACTCGGTGTCCGCTTGGGTAATCAGTCGGACTCTGTCGGGCTT
>JAUVPY010000444.1 GCA_030598425.1 Anaerolineae bacterium | reverse complement strand
GGATTCCTGCGCAACTATGCCTCGGTGCTCAAGCTCGACGTGGACTATGTGCTTGAGCTTTATGATAAGGAGATTGGACACGAAGCCACAGGCCGTGCGGCCCGGGCTGGGGGCGAAGTGAAGCTCAAGAGCATCCCCATGACGCCCCCTTCCAGGTTTTCACCTGATTTGCTCATCGGCCTTCTTATGTTAACCGCGTTGGCGGGCATCATCCTGTTATTCGTTTACCAGCGATATCTGCTGCCGCTGGAGATGGCATCGCCTGATGCTGTTCCCTCACCCTCCAGCGAGGCGGCGATCGCGCTTCCCACCCCTACGCCGTTGCCCACCGATACGCCCACTCCAACCATCACCCCTACCCCGCTCTACTACACCGGCGTCACCGTCGAGTTAGTCATCACGGAGGAGTCTTGGGTACAGGTCCTGGTGGACGAAGCCAAGTCCTATGAAGGCATACTCCAGGTTGGCGAACAGCGCCATTGGACGGGCGACCGCCAGGTGGCCGTACGGGCTGGTAACGCAGGGGGGGTGGAGATCATCGTCAACGGCGAGTCTATGGGCCTGATGGGCCAACCCGGCCAGGTAGTTGACCAGGTGTGGGAGAAACTGGAAGAAGCCCCAGACGCCCCACCTCAGGACAATGCCGCTGAAACGCCAACCCCCACCCCTGGCTCGTAGAGTCTTCTCATCGATCAAGCCCTCATTGCCTGGTCACTATCCTTAAGGAAACTACCGATGACGCACGACACATCACACCTGGCTCCCGTTTGGTTCCACGTCACCGACTTGATGGTAGACCGAGGTGAGGGCGCCTACGTGTGGGATACGGAAGGCACCCGTTACCTGGACTTCACCAGCGGTATCGGCGTCACCAACACCGGTCACTGCCACCCCAAGGTGGTCCAGGCCATTCAAGACCAGGCAGCGCGTTTCATCCACGCTCAGGTAAACATCTATCACCATGAGCCTCTTTTGCGCCTGGCGGAGACGTTACGCCAGGTGGTCCCCCCACGCCTGGACAGCTTCTTCTTCTCCAACTCGGGGGCGGAGGCGGTGGAAGCGTCGGTGAAGCTGGCTCGTCACTACACGGGACGACCTAACGTCATCGTCTTCCAGGGTTCCTTCCACGGGCGCACAGCTCAGACGATGGCCATGACCACCAGCAAAACAGTGTATCGCGTCAATTACCAGCCACTGCCAGGTGGGATTTTTGTGGCTCCTTATCCTTATTGGTATCGATTTGGCTGGGACCCGGAGCAGGCCGGCCAGTGGGCGTTGGAAGAGGTTCGTTTCTTGCTGCAAACCCAAACGGCCCCCATCGAGACGGCGGCCATCATCGTTGAGCCGGTGCTGGGAGAAGGGGGTTACGTCGTGCCACCGCCATCCTTCTTGCCCGGTCTGCGCCAGATTTGTGACGAACACGACATCTTGCTAATCCTCGACGAAGTGCAGTCTGGCTGCGGACGTACCGGTAAATTCTTTGCCCTTGAACACGTCGGGGTGGAGCCCGACATCTTGGTGATGGCCAAGGGACTCGGCTCCGGCTTCCCTATCTCGGGTATCGCAGCGCCGCGCGAGTTGACGGAGAAGTGGATGGTGGGTACTCACGGCGGCACTTATGGCGGCAACCCCATCGGCTGTGCCGCCGCCGAGGCGACCGTTCGCGTTCTGTTGGAGGAAGGGCTGGTCGAGAACGCCGCCGAGCGGGGCGCGCAATTGATGGACAGCCTGCTCGAGATCCAATCGCGCTACCCGGTGATCGGTGACGTGCGTGGCCTGGGGCTGATGGTCGGTGTGGAGTTCACCGACCCTGGCACCCGCCAGCCAGCAACCGGCGTCGCCAAGGACGTCATCCAGGTCTGTCTGGAGCAGGGCCAGCTTATCATGATGAACTGCGGGCCCTATGGCAACACCGTGCGTTGGATCCCGCCCTTGATCGTCACCGAGGCGCAGATTGACGAGGGGTTGACTATTTTCGAGAAGGCAGTGGCAGCGGCAAGTATGGGAGAAAAGAATGGAACCTGAAGTGATTGATGTGATGGCCCGACTAGAGATGCGTGACCAGAAGGAGCGGGCACAAGGATCGCCCGGATCTGACCGAATTCAAGCGTTGCATCCTGCTTCAGGGCGCTTTCTTTACGTCTTGGCTCTGGCCAAGGGTGTCAAAAGTATCGTCGAGGTCGGCACCTCCCACGGCTATTCGACGCTGTGGCTGGCATCGGCGGCCAAGGTTAACGGGGGTAAGGTCGTCACCTGCGACACGAATCTGGAACGCCTGGCCGCCGCCCGGAGTAACTTCGCCGAGGCCGGTCTGGCCGACGTGATTGAGATCCTGGAGGGCGACGCTCGCGAGACCCTGCGCGGTCGCGCCGAGCCGGTAGACCTGCTGCTTATCGACACGACCAAGAGCTATTATGAGACTTACTTTGACATCGTGTATCAGCGGCTGGTAAAGGGCGGGCTGGTTGTTGCCGATAACGTCGTGTCGCACCAAGACGAGTTGGAGGACTATGTCTCCTACGTGGAGAACCATCCCAACTTGGAAAGCGCGATGGTCCCAATCGGCCGTGGGTTAGAGATCAGCGTCAAGCTAACATCGTAGCCTCGCCAGCTTTCTGTCCTCAGCCCCTACTCACTTGACCGTTTGCCAAATCATCTGTAATATGGATGGAACCCATGCCAGAATTTGAGATTTCCTCGCATGCCAAGGATATGCTCACAGAGCGAAAAATCTTCGAAGAATGGCTTTGGCGTGCGATAGATGCGCCTGATAGAACGGAAACGGGCGCAGACAACAATATGCACTATATCAAAGCCATCGCTGAACGGGATAACCGATTCCTGCGAGTAGTCGTCAACTCTCACGTCGAGCCTTATCGAATCGTGACAGTGTTCTTTGATCGGCGCTTGAGGAGGAAGAAATGAGATTGAAAGTAGACAAAGAAAACGATGCGCTGTACTTTCGGCTTGATGAAGCTGCCATTGTAGAGTCAGAGGAAGTCCAACCGGGGATAATACTGGACTTCAATGAAGAGGGGCATGTTGTCGGAATCGAGATATTGGCACTGAGCAAGCGTGTTGACCTAGAGAAATTGCGCATCCTCGAGTTTGAGACCGTATAGTGGCGTGCTTAATTCCGACTCTTTGTTATGATTGATCGGGTGTTGGTTCTTTTTATGGACGGCGTTGGCCTGGGCGATGACGATCCCCAGGTCAATCCCATAGCACAAGCCGCTAT
>JAUVPY010000333.1 GCA_030598425.1 Anaerolineae bacterium | reverse complement strand
TACGCCGCGTACTTAGCGTTCCACTCGTCCTCGAACTGCTGCATTGTAGCCTCGATATCGGCCAGGGTGGACAGGATTACCTGGAGCGCCGCGGCCACCGTATCCGCCAACTCGGGATAGAAGGCGGTGGGCGGCATGGGCCGGCCGTTCTTGGCCGCCTCCAGCCAGACCTGGTAGAAGTCCGAGCTGTACTCCGGTTGATCCCACATGGTGAGGCGGGCCGGCAGGCCGGCATCCGGGTAGGTGGCCAGGTTCTCCGACCGCAGGACGACTTCCAGCAGCTTCCAGGCCATGTCGGGGTTCTGGCTCAATTTGTGGATGGATAGACACCAGGCGTTGGTGAACTGGGCCTTGGCGTCGCCGGGCTGGACCATCACGCCCGCCGAGCCAACGGCGCATTCAGGTGTGGCTGGGAAGCAGCCATCGAGCATGCCGGCTTCGCTGATGGCCCCGATCCAGTAGCTGCCAAAGCCCATGGCCTGACCGAGCTTGTCGTCGACGAAGCTGGACATGATCAGATCATTATAGTCGGCATCGGCGGCGTAGGCATAGGGCGGCGTCACCTGGTGGGTGTAAACCAGATCATACAACCACTGCGTGGCGGCCAGGCTGGCCTCACTCGTCAGACTGGCCTTCTTGGCGTCGGCATCATAGAAGTCGCCGCCGTAGTGCCACACCATGGGCGCATAGTAAAGCTCGATGGTGGCTCGCGATGGCCCCATGTACATGCCCAGGCCCCAGATATCCTCGTCGGCATTGGTTAGCAGCTTGGCGGCTTCGACCACTTCATCGGGTGTGGTTAAGGGCTTGTCCGGGTCGAGGCCGGCCTCCTCGAACCAGTCACGGCGGTACACGTTAGTGCGGGTGTGGACGCCGGTGGCAACGCCGACTTGCTCGCCGCCGACCGAAGCGGACGCCCAGCCGGGGCTCCAGTTCAGGTCATCTTGTTCTTCCTGGGGCCACGCCTCGATGTAGGGGGTCAAATCGATGTAGTCACCCGTCTCTTGGTGCTTAGCCATCAACTGCGGCGAGCTGAACATCAGATCGTGGTCTACGCCAGCCGTGAGGTCCAGGATGGAGCGCTGGTCGATCATGTCCCACTTGAAGACTTCCTGTTCTACCTCCCAACCCGGGTTCTCGTCCTGGAACTGCTCGATGACTACGGCCAACCATTCCTGGTTGAGTAAGCCGCTGGCGTCGGTCAGCAGCGAATAGAACTCGGCCCACTTGACCGTCCCGCCCTCGGCGGCTGGTGCTTCGGCCGCGGGCGCAGCTGGTTCCTCGGCCGCCGGCGCTTCGGGGGCCGGGGTGGGCACGACGCAGCCACCCAGGGCCGAAGCGGCCGTTGCTGAGGCCCCCATCACTGCGGCCAGGCGCAAGAATTCGCGCCGATTCAGCGTTGATTTTTTCTTCCCTTCCATGAGATGATCCCTCCTCTGTTTGAGTAAGATCGAATACCTGTGAATCTCACAGCAACTCGTACTCTCAGCCGTTGAACCAATGTTTGACGACTGGCATCACCTCCTTCCGGCGGTTCGAAACAGTGGCCAATCCTCCGGTCAGACGGTAGCAATACAACAGATTAGGAAATAGGAGCAGCTATTCGCAGATGAGGCCTATAGGTTAACAGAGACATAAATGACGAAAGAGTAAGTGGAGCCGCTCTTCGCGAGCGACCGCGTCACCCCCTGGTAACAGGGGCGGCATAAGAGAGTTGAAAAGAACGGGAATGAAGAGCGCAACGGTGCAACCGCTGATCGCGGCTCTGATCGAGGAAATCTTAGTACCACTGACAGTAGGTTGCTTATGCAACTTAGGCTTCATTGCCAGATACCTAACCTGGTACAGATAACTCCATTATAGCACCTTTTGGTGATTCGTCAAGGTGCAGTCGAGGTAAAAGACCCCAGGGGTTTTTGAAACCCGCGGGGCCTCTTATTTATAGAAGTCGCCGCCGTATTCGCGGCCGACGCGAAATAGCTCTACGATGTTCTCGACGGAGATTCCGTCGTGCAAGGAGTGATCGGAGGCCAGGATATAACCACCTCCCGGCGCGGCGATGTCAATCGCCTCCCTGACTTCAGCCGCCACCTCGGCAGGCGTACCATAGGGCAACGTACGCGAGGAGTCAATGTTGCCAATAATGCAGAACCGCCGACCATATTTCTCCTTGACTTGGCACAGGTCCATACCGGCGGTGCGTTGCAGTGGATGGACCGAGGCGATCTTTGTTTGGGCCAGGTCATCCAGGTAATCAGCGATATGCCCACATGAATGGAGCAGCACCGGTACATTCAGACTGTGTATATACTCGACCAGTTCGACCAGGGGCGGCAAGAAGTATTTGCGAAACTGCTCCAGGCGGAAGAACCCTCTAGTGCTGTCACCCAAGTCCTCACTGACCCACATGCCGATACAACCCGCCTCCACGCAGAGACGTGCGGCCTCTTTGTAATACTCGTTGGAGATGTTGAGTACCTGGGTAATCAACGCCGGGTCATCGTAAAGCGCATAACAGATGTTCTCGTAGCCCATCAACATCCAGGTCGTGGTCAGCGGCCCGGTCACGCCGCCCAGTACGGTGATGTCGTCGTTATCCATGCCGACGGCCGCCCTGATCTCAGAATCGCGACCGGGCAGCGTCGGGTCCGGGGGACGATACCTCATCAGTTCTTGGCTACCCTTGATTGGATGGTCGGTGGGTGCGTCAATGGGCCAGGAGGCGTCGTTCTTCCGGTAGACGGTGCCCCATTCGTCCTCGTACACGTTCTCAGCCAGGAACCTTGGCTTATACCCGCTAGGGTTCCCAAAGGGCAACCAGACGCCATCATGGTCCAGTGCCAGGGCACATTCAACGGCATCACGCCCATTGTACGCCTCAGGCCGACGACCAATCAACGCTTCGTACATTGGCTGTTGGAACAAGAAGTCAAACATGGGAACCCGGTCTGGTTCTTGCAAACTGAGCGCTGCCATAAAGCGTTCTTTGCGTTTCATCGGAAACTCCTTGGATCTTCGAAGCGTGCGTTGAGAAGTACTACGTGTAATATATCACACTTTCCCCATGCCTGCAATGATTTCTATGAACATCCGCAACTTCCGCGCCAAAGAAAGACCTTGTCTCAAGAGCAGATTTCTGTTATGATGATTAGGCTCATACTTGGCTCTTTCACACGAGAAGCGCCCGGTCACAGTATATGTCCGACTCACCCATCCACTCCCAGCAAATGCACGAAACCTTTCTTGCCTCCCACAGGAAACACGTGCTGATGATCACCAACCACGGTATCCACCAGTGGGGGGTTGTCCCTGGCCTTCCAGACACCGGTGGGCAGAATGTGTTTGTCAATCAGTTTACTCAGGCATTGGCCCATCTTGGCTTCAAGATCACGGTCGTGAATCGCGGAGGATATCCTCATCCGGTTACTGGGGAATGGCACCGAGGGCTGCGCTACAAGGACGAACGCCAGCGGATCCTGTACCTGGAGGACGGAGTAACCGAATTTGTCCGCAAGGAGGATATGGACGCCCAGATACCGGCCCTGATCGAGTCTCTCAAGAGCTTCCTGGACGCCGAGGGACTAGGAATCGACTTAATCCTTTCACACTACTGGGATGCAGCCAAAATTGGGGTTCTATATAACCGGAGTCGCCCAGCGCGGGCTCAGCACGTTTGGGTGCCCCACTCCCTGGGGGCCATCAAGAAGCGCAACGTCTCACCGAAGCAATGGGATGAGCTGCGCATCGACGAGCGCATCGCGAACGAAAAGAGCTTGATCCCGGAGCTGGACGGCATCGCAGCCACGTCGTCCAGCATCAGGGGAGCGCTGCGGAAAGACTATGGATACACCACCCCATCCTTGTTCCTACCACCTTGTGTGGATACGGATCGGTATCACCAGCGGGACGTCCCCGACGAAGACGGCGTGTGGAATTTTCTGAGCCAGCGCTCTGGAACCACGCCGCTGGAAGTGCGAGGAAACAAGATCGTCACAGAGATCAGCCGGACGGATACCACCAAACGCAAGGACGTATTGATCAAAGCGTACGCCAGAGCCCGGCGACGCTTTCCAGACAGCCTGCTTGTGGTATCCATTGACGATAGCCAAGAAGAATTGGCCGGAGACCTCAAACACCTGATTCACACACTTGACTTGGGGGGTCACATCGCGGTAGTGGGCTCCGTCTGGGAGCTACTGCCGACCCTGTATGCAATCACAGATATCTACTGCACGCCGTCTGTTATGGAGGGGTTTGGCATGTCGGCCC
>JAUVPY010000082.1 GCA_030598425.1 Anaerolineae bacterium | reverse complement strand
CTAGTGGACTTCAAGCACAACACGAACGCGGTGGCTGAAGCTATGCTACGCCGTGGGGTAATTGTTCGCCCATGTCACCCATTCCATATGCCTCAGGCTATTCGTGTGACTGTTGGAAAGCCTGAGGACAACGAGCGCCTGGTGGAAGCACTGCGACAGACCCTTGAGGAGCTGGACAGCAGCGGCTGAAACTAAGGGGATGCAATCTATATTGTTTTTTTACTCAGCCTGGGGCATTCAGATGTACTCCTGAGATGTGAAACCTGATAGACTAGAAGAGGCTGCAAATGCAAGACTTCAAGGACAAAGTCGCCGTCGTTACCGGCGCAGCTAGCGGTATTGGGAGAGGTCTGGTCGAACGTTTCGCTGCCGAAGGCATGAAAGTGGTGCTGAGCGATGTTGAGCAAGGAGCACTGGCGCGAGTTGAATCAGAAATGAGAGATCGGGGCGCAACGGTCTTGGCCGTGCAAACCGATGTTTCAGGCACCGACCAGGTGGAAGCACTGGCCCGGAAGACACTGGACGCCTTCGGCGCAGTTCACATCCTCTGCAATAACGCCGGCGTTATCGATATGGCCGACAGGCCTGTGTGGGAGACTCCCCTCGATGTTATGGAATGGGTAATGGGCGTAAACGTCTGGGGCGTAATCCACGGCCTTCGGTCATTCATACCTGTTATGCTAGAGCAGGATACCGACTGTCACGTGGTCAATACCGCGTCTATTGCCGGGCTTTTGGCTAACGGGGAGTATGGTGTCTACAACCCCAGCAAACACGCCGTCGTTGCCCTCTCTGAAACGACCCATCTGGCCCTGGATGAACGACAGGCCAAAGTGAAAGTGTCGGTATTGTGTCCCGGCTTTGTCAACACCCGCCTGATAGATGCAGGCCGCAATCAGCCGATCCAGCCCCAGGATGAACCGGTGGAAGCTGAGAGTCAGAAGCAGGATCGTGTTGATACGATGCGCCAAGTGTTGCAGGCAGGCATGCCACCCGCTCAAGTCGCCGACCACGTTGTGACCGCTATTCGGGAAGAGAGATTTTATATTCTGCCCCATCCTGAATTCAAACCGGAAATCCAAAGGCGGATGGAAGATATTCTTCAGGAACGAAATCCCGGCCTATGATCGGTCCTATCCCGATCAGGCTGTTTCTTCAGGAATCATATGTCATCTGAGACCAAAGTCGCCATCATCACAGGGGGGGGCGCCGGAATTGGTAAAGCCTGCGCCCTTCGTTTTGCCCGCGAAGGATTCGGCGTGGTCATCGCCGACATCTCAGCAGAAGATGGACAGCGGACTCGGGAGTTGATCCAGAGCGAAGGCGGCCAGGCCATCTTCCTCGGGGGTGACGTGTCACAGGAAGCCGATTGTCAGGCCTGGGCTCAAGCGGCCTTGGACACCTGGGGCGGGATCGACGTCTTGGTGGCCAATGCTGGTGTGCAGACGCCCGGCCATCTCTTCGAGGCCAGCGACGAGGACTGGGAGCGGACCATCGGCGTCAATCTCAAGGGAGTTGCCCTGTCCTGCAAGACCGTTTTGCCAGCCATGATCGAGCAGGGTTCGGGGGCGCTGGTGTTGATCTCCTCGGTCAACGCTCTGCTGGGGGTGGGCGGGGGAAGAATGCTCATATATGATGCCAGCAAGGCAGGCGTGTTAGCCCTAACCCGGAGCCTAGCCATTGCTCACGGCCAGGATGGTATCCGCGTCAACTCCATCTGTCCCGGTGTAACCGTAACCGAGTTTCACGAACAACGTGCCGCTGAGCGTGGCCAAACACCAGAGGAGCTGCGAGCCGGCCTGAAGGGCCATGCTCTGCTGGGCAAACCGGCGGAACCCCATCAAATCGCTTCGGCCGTCTACTTTATGGCCAGCGAGGATGCGTCCCACATCACGGGGCAGTATCTGGTGGTCGATGGCGGACTGACCGTTATGTCACACCCATTGTGAGCCTGGACGCAAAAACACATCGCAGCAGACACAGGAGGATATGCATATGGGTGATATAATCGGATGGGGCATCATCGGCACCGGCAAAATCGCTAAGGCCTTCGCCACCGATCTGGGCCTACTGCCCGACGCTGAACTGGTAGCGGTTGGCTCTCGCAGGGCTGAGACAGCCAGCCGTTTCGGGGGGCAATTCGGTGTGGCAAACTGCCACGCCAGCTACCAGGCCTTGGCCAACGATCCCGACGTCGATGTGGTGTACGTGGCAACGCCACACGCCTTGCACCAGGAGCACGCAATGCTGGCCCTAGGGGCGGGAAAGGCCGTTCTGTGCGAAAAGCCCTTCACCATCAACGCCGCCCAGGCCGAGACCGTCATCAGTCTGGCCCGGGAAAGGAAGCTGTTCTTGATGGAGGCTATGTGGACCCGATACATTCCCCTGATGGTCAAGTTGCGGGAACTACTGGCGGAAGGAGTAATCGGAGAGCTGCAGATGCTCGAGATTGGCATGGCCTTTGTGGCGCCCAGAGATAGCTCATATTACTTCTTCAACCCCCATCTGGGCGGGGGCATTTTGCTGGATGGGGGCGCCTATGCCGTCTCCATCGCCTCCATGATGCTTGGTGGCCCACCGGCCCGCATCGCCAGCATGGCCCATCTGGGAGAAACGGGCGTCGACGAGCAGTCGGCTGCCATTTTCGGATACGAGGGCGGCCAGTTGGCCGTCATATACGTGTCCTTCAAAACCAGCATCCCGCCAGCGGCCCGGATCTTTGGCAGCGAAGGGTGTATCATCCTTCACCCGCCCATATTCAATCCAACTCGGTTAACCATCTCGAGGGCCGATCAAGAGGACAAAGTGGTCGAAATGCCGTTCGGGGGCAATGGTCTCAACTATGAGGCTGCCGAGGTGGTGATGCGTTGCCTGCGAGCGGGACAGCTGGAGAGCGAGATGATGCCGCTGGATGAGACGCTGGCCATTATGCAAACGTTAGATCAAATCCGGGCTCAATGGGGCTTGGAATACCCGACGGAGTGAACAAGGAGGGATACAATGATGCTAAAAATCGGATTCGTTGGCGCAGGGCAAATGGTTCAGATGGCCCATCTGCCACACCTACTGCAGATACACGGGGTTCGGCCGACGGCCATCGCCGACGTCGACGTTGAGGCGGCTCGGCGGCTGGCGGCAGTCTACAATATCCCAAAGGTGTACGCCAGCAGCCAGGCCATGGTAGACGGTGAACCAGAACTGGACGGCGTGATTGTCGTCACGCCGCGAATGCATCACGCGGAAGCCTGTTTACCAATATTGAAGCGTGGCATCCCAGTTTTTATGGAGAAACCCCTGGAAGTCACCATTGAGAAGGGTCGCCAGATTGTGGAGGCCTGCCAGAAGGGTGGGACCTTTATGGTCATCGGCTACAACAATCGCTACGATCCGGCCTACTTGGCGGCTCAGGCCATCCTCCGCTCAGGCGAACTCGGCGAGACCCATTACGCTCAGATACATAGCTTTGGGGGACTCTGGCGGGCCGGAGCGAACATGCTTGGCGAGGTATCGCTGGATGAAGATCCACTACCGCCTGGCTCTCCACCGCAGGCAGAGGCCCGCGAGGGCAAGACCTACCCGGCTGAACTAGAATGGGTTGAGGGCTGGATCCACGAGATAAATATGGCCCGTGGCTTGTTTGGCGAGGCGAAATCGGTCCTCTATGCGAGCAACGATGTGCCGCGTCTGGCGCTGGTCGATTTCGACCGAACCCGCGCCCTCTTTGAGGTAGGGCTGGTGCTGCCTCCGGGCTGCCCCTTTGATTGTACGATAGCGGTACATTGCAGTGAGGGTCGGCTGGATTTATCCATCCCCGCCCCTCTAATGTTTCGACAACCGACGGAGCTTAAGATTACCACCCCGCGCGGTATCAGAATACCATCCCTGGAATACAAGGAGTCATTCGTACAAGAATTAGTTCATTTCTTCCGATGCATCGCCGGCCGTGAACAGCCGCGCACCACTGCTGAGGATGCGCTTAGCGATCTTGAGCTATGTTTTAAGATTGTTGAAGCTGGGGAAGAAGCAAACGGAGGAAACAAACAATGAAGGTAAACGTTCAGATTGAGGGCCAAAGCGGCCTAAATTGGTCCCGTTGGTGTCGTCTCGTTCCGGCTGTTGAGTCGCTTGGCTTTGATGGTCTGTTTCGCAGCGATCACTTTCTGGACGCCGAACCCCCTGATATGGATTCATTGGAGATGTGGACCTCGCTGACCTGGTTGGCCAGCAATACGCAACGTATCCAGTTTGGCCCGCTGGTTACGCCCGTCTCTTTCCGACACCCCGTCCACACGGCGCGTATGGCCAAGGAAGTGGATGATCTGTCGGGCGGGAGATTGGTGCTAGGCGTGGGCGCGGGTTGGGGCGGCGGAGTGCACGAGCACGCCGCATTTGGGTTTGATCTGCTGGAAACCTCCCAGCGCTTCGATCGCTTTGAAGAAGGCTTGCAGGTAATCACTCGCCTGCTTCGCAGCCCGGAGCCGATCACCTTTGAGGGGGACTACTACACACTTCGAGACGCGACCTTGCTGCCCCGCCCCCAGCGCCCGGGTGGTCCACCTATTCTGATCGGTGGCAACGGTCCCAAGCTTGTCCTGTCTATGGCTGCACGCTACGGTAACGAATGGAATGGAATCTATAGATCGCCCGCCCAATTCAAAGAGCTCAGTGAGCGCCTGGATGAATTGTTGATAGAAAATGGCCGGCAGCCCGGCGACGTGGGCCGCTCTCAGATGAAGGGGCTTGTTTTCGGACGTGACCAGGCCGAGTTACAGAGCAGCCTGGCTGGGCGCGACAAGGCGGCGTTGTTGGAGCGGGGGATGATTGTCGGGACCCCTTCGGAAGTGGTAGACCAATTAGGGCAGTTGGCAGAGGTCGGCATGCAGCAAGTCATGTTCCAATGGTTTGACTATGACGATCTGGACGGATTGGAGGCATTCGCCCAAACCGTCTTGCCACAAGTCAAGAAGTGAGAGTCAGCTAACCAGTCTGTCAGTCTATCAGCCTATCAGTCCGTCAGCCTATCGGTCTACCGGTGTGTCAGCCACCTAGCCCAGGCACCCGGCGAGGGAGTTGATACGCTGATCGTTGAAGGACTGGCAAGCTGACGGACTGATAAGCTGATGGACTGATAGACTGACAATAAAGGGTCCTCGTCATAGCCAATTACCTCCACACGCTGCGTCTCTTCAGCCGTGACGCCCGCTTGTGCCTGATATCCCAGGCGTCGCTTGGGTTCTGCCACTTTGGCGTTTACGCCGTATTGCTCAATCTCTACTTGCTGCGGCTGGACTACGACCTCAGGTTCGTCGGTTTGGTCAATGCGGCTGGCCAACTGCTGTTTGCCGTTTCCAGCCTATTGGCCGGTTTGGTCGGCCGACGTTGGGGCAACCGGCGCATGATGATCGTTGGGATGTGCCTGGCCGTGGCCGGATATGGATTACTCCCTTTGGTCAGGCTCCCTCTGGTTGGCCTCGAGTCAATCTGGCTGGTGGTGACCTATTCGCTGGCCTGGTTTGGGTTAGCACAAATGATCGTTAACATGATCCCCTATCTGATGGACGCCACCAGTCCGGAGGAACGGACCTATGTCTTTTCGATGGTCGGCGCCATATTGGCGCTGAGTGGATTCCTTGGCGGCCTGGTGGCTGGTCTCCTCCCAGCATTGTTCGCCGGGGCCCTGGGCGTTACTTTGGATGAACCAACACCCTACCGATATCCGCTGTTGATCCCTCTAGGTGTGCTCATTCTTGGCTTTTTGGCACTCTTGGCCACCCCGGGATGTCGGCGCCGGGCGCCGCCAGGAGACGGTAGCTGAGGCCGGTCTGGGGGGGATCCGCGGGGCTCCGTTAGGTTTGATTTTCCCGCTGACGTTGGTGGTTCTCCTGGTGCGAACGGGCGAGGGAGCTGCCCGCACCTTTTTCAACGTTTATCTTGACGCCGCTTTGCATGTGTCCACGGCCCTGATCGCGTCATTTTCGGCTGCCGGCCAACTGCTGGCTGTGCCCGCCGCCCTGGCGGCGCCCCTGCTCATGGCACGGTTAGGGTTGGGGCGTACGGTCGTCCTCGGCAACCTGGGCATTGCCTTTTGCCTGCTGCCTCTGGCGTTCATTCCGCATTGGGGGGCTGCCGGGTTGGGTTATATGGGAGTGATCGTTTTGCTTTCCATCACGGTTCCGGCTTTTGGAATTTATCATCAAGAGAGTATGCCGATCAGGTGGCGGACGGTGATGTCGGGAGCCGCGATGCCACGGCATTGACAGCATCCGGCGGGCTGCTCTTCTGGGCTTACTTCCGTGTGCCGCGTGGGGAACTGGCCCATAGCGCCAGCCTGAAGTCACTCTGAATGGAGGCATAATCGATGTCCAAGACACGCAAGGAGGAAAAAGAATGAAACTTGGTTTTCTCACCGTTGGTCTGAGCCCCATGTCCTTGGAAGACATCATCGTCTGGGCCGCCTCTGCTGGCTTTGAAACAATCGAGGTCGGCTGCTGGCCGCCCGATAGCACGCGAGCGTTCGACGGGACGCAACTCGACGTGACTGAGTTGAATGAAGGACGTGCCGCCAAAATCACTTCCCTGTGTGAACAACATCAGATTGACATCTCCTGCCTGACCTATTGTGACAACAACTTGGCCCGTGACGAGGCCAAGCGGGCGGCTAACATTGGGCATTTGAAAAAGGTGATAGACGCGGCAGCCATGCTCCATGTTAGCACGGTTTGCACCTTTATCGGCCGAGACGAATACAAGCCGATTTCCGAAAACATCGAGATAGCTGGCCAGGTGTTCCCGCCAATCCTGGAGTATGCCGCCGATCGAAAGGTTCGGGTGTGCATTGAAAACTGCCCTATGCCTGGCTGGCAATACGAAGGGCTGGTAGGCAACGTGGCTCACTCACCCGACGTATGGGATCGCCTCTTCGAAGTGTTACCCCAGGACAATTTCGGTCTTAATCTTGACCCCGCCCACTTGCACTGGTTGGGTATTGACCCGGCCCGTGCAGCACGGGAGTACGGCCATAAGATCTTCTATGCACACGCCAAAGACACCGAGATCAATTCTGAGCAACTCTACCACAGGGGGATTATGGACCTGGTCGAGGGCGGCTGGCGCCGTTCTTGTCTCCCGGGTCTGGGGGGGATTGATTTTAAGGCTTTCTTGGGCGCGCTGCGTGAGGGAGGATACGACGGGCCGATCAGCGTCGAACTCGAAGATCGCGACTGGCTAGCGTCCCGCCAGCAAGTGCAAGAGGGGATGGTCTTAGCTATGAAGTACCTGAAGCCGCTGGTGAGTGAGAATCTATGAAATCAATCTCGGATGTAGTTCAGGAGCCAGTTTCGAGCGGGCCTTGGCCAGACTGAAACAATGGGAGGTTTTGCAGGGAATCTAGACAACTACAACTCGCCCCTTCCTGGTGTCGCCGGGGCGGCCTGGTGGATGGCTGGGTTGACCCTGATCCCTGCTGCCCGGTGGGCGTTGTGGATTGCCACGTACAAAACCGATGAACCTGCGCTCAAAGAGGTGTGATGCGGCTCGTCATTCGCTGCCCCAGGTCCAACCCCACGGGATTTCGATCACCGTCGGTTTGTCCGCCGCCAAGGCTCTGGTAAGCGCCTTTTCCAACCCCTCGGGCGTTGTTACCTGCTCGCCATAAGTACCAAAGGCGTGGGCCAGTTGCGCGAAGTTCGGGTTGTGTAAATCCACTGCCACGAATTGGCCATCGAACTGATCGCGCTGCTGGACTTTGATCATTCCGTAAGCGTCGTTGTTAGGGACCAGGATGGGGATGTTCAGGTCGTATTTCACTGCGGTAGCCAGTTCCATAGCGGCAGACAAAAATGCACCGTCACCGGCAATGGCGATCACCGGCCGTTCTGGTAAGGCTGCCTTGGCGCCCAATGCCTCAGGAATGCTAAAGCCCAAGGTGCCGTAACCCCAAGGGAACAACATAGTGCGTGGCTGGTAGATGGGGAATATGGCCAGTATATCGGCCCAGAACAATGACATGTCGGCGCTGATGATGGTATCGCGGGGCAGGCTGCTGCGCAAGACCTGCATCCAGGGGCGGGTCGAGCCTACTTTCGCCTCCAAGGCAGCTCGATATTCCTTACGTGCGACAGCCAGCTCGGGTGGAATCACCCCCTTTCTGTCTTCGCCCCAGGCGGCCAACTGATCGTTGATGGCTATCAGAGTGGCGCGTGCATCACCCACCAGTTTGTGCTGCATAGGCAAATTGCGTTCGATCTCCTCGGCATCGATGTCGATGCGAATGGTGACTGGAGGCAAATCGAGGTCCCAACCGTGAGTCATGGCCTCGTTAAAGCGGGTGCCTACGGCCAGCAGCGTGTCGCAGGCGGCGACCAGGGGCCGTATGTCGCCCGCGGCGATCCAGGCCATCCCGCAGGACAGCGGATGATCGCCGGGGATGCTCCCGGCCCCCATGCCGGTGGTCAACACTGGCGCCCCGAGGCGCTCGGCCAGCTGCACCAAGGCCTGGCTGGCCCCACTGCTGATTACGCCACCCCCAGCGTAAATGAGGGGGCG
>JAUVPY010000169.1 GCA_030598425.1 Anaerolineae bacterium | reverse complement strand
TTCAGCAAATGGCCCAAGATGCCTTTGAGAGCGGCAACGCGCAGATTGTCAATCCGCGCAAGCCATCCTTTCCAGAGGTGATGGAGCTGTACCAGCAAGCTCTATAAACGGTACAGGAGAACGCCTTGTGACGAACTCATTACCAAAGATATCCACTCACCTGGGATACTTTGGAAGCGGGAGCGATCGCTATAACCCTGACGGCTACAAGAATGCTAGCTCGCCTGCTGAGCGAATCCGGCTGGCATCCAAGGTGCGTAGGCTGGACGGCGTTGAGCTGAATTACCCGGCCTTGGTGAACGAAGAAACAGTCGATGAGATTAGTTCAGTGCTGGCTGAGACGGGGTTGGCTGTTTCAAACGTATCAATCAACCTGTGGGGCACAAGGAAGTGAGGTGAGTCTATGTATTATTATCCTGAGTCATTGATCGTTGAATTGGAAGAGCGGGCGCGTCAATTACGGCTCGACAGCGTGGAGATGATCCACCGTCGCGGGTCCGGTCATCCAGGAGGAGCCCTTTCGGTCGCTGAGATCATGGCCGCCCTGTTTTTCCACAAGCTGCGTCTGGACCCACAGCAACCCGACTGGCCGGAACGGGATCGTTTCATCTTGAGTAAGGGACACGCCTCGGCCATTCTGTACGCGGCCTTGGGACGACTCGGCTTCTTCCCGATGGAGGATATCAAAGAGTGGGGGAGTTTGGAATGCCATTTGCAGGGCCATCCAGACCGGCTCAAGACCCCAGGCGTGGAGATGACCTCAGGCATTTTGGGGCACGGCGTGGCCATTGGCGCTGGATTGGCGTTGGCGGCGCGTATGAACGATATGAACTACCGGGTATACGTGCTTCTTGGAGATGGTGAGTGCCAGGGAGGCATCGTTTGGGAAGGGGTGATGACAGCAGCCAAGTACCGGTTGTCGAACCTGACCGCGATTGTTGACTACAACGACGTGCAACTGGATGGGCCTGTGCACGAGATCATGCCCATGGAACCGATGGCGGACAAATGGCGAGCCTGTAATTGGGAAGTGCTGGAGATCAACGGCCACGACCTGCGCCAGGTACTGGAGGCGCTGGATATGGCCAGCGAGACTCATCATCGGCCAACGGCCATTATCGCCCACACCACAAAAGGCAAGGGAGTGTCGTATATGGAGAACCAGGCCAAGTGGCATGGGATTGCGCCAAGTGAGGGAGAGTTGGCTCAAGCGGTGGCTGAATTGACCAAGGAGGTAGCATAGGATGGGCATGTCAATGCGGGAGGGCTATGGACGGGCGCTGGCTGAGTATGGCGCGCTGAATCCCGATGTTGTGGTGCTGGATGTCGACACTTCGGCATCGACCTTGACCAGCTTTTTTGCCGAGCGCTTTCCGGAGCGGTTCTTCAACATTGGGATCGCAGAGCCGTGTATGGTGGACGTGGCGGTGGGCATGGCCTTGGGGGGCAAGATACCTTTTGCCAATGGCTTTGCTGCGCTCCTGGCGCTGCGGGCGGTGGAACAGATCCGCACTTGCATGTGTTACGCGCGCACCAACGTGAAGATCGGTTCGAGCTACGCCGGACTGTCGGACTTCAAGGACGGGGCGACGCATTACTCGATTGCGGACATCGCCACCATGCGGGCCATGCCCGAGATGACGGTGATTGTGCCCGCCGATGCACTGGAGGCAGGCAAGTGGGTGCCGGTGATTGCCGAATATGATGGCCCGGTATATCTGCGCATCAGCCGGGCTGCGACTATCCCGGTGCACAACGAGGCGCTTGAGCTAGAAATCGGCCAGGGCATCCGGCTGCGCGATGGCAGCGATGTGACGTTGGTTGCCACCGGCTCCATGGTGGGACGCAGCCTGCGGGCCGCCGAACAACTGGCTGAGGAAGGGATCGATGCCCGGGTCCTTGAAATACACACCGTCAAACCAATTGATAAGGACTTGATACTGGCGGCAGCCGAAGAAACAGGCGCGCTGGTGGCTGCCGAGGAACACTCGATCCTCGGTGGCCTAGGTGGTGCAGTGGCCGAGGTGCTGAGCGGTAACCGCCCCACGCCTCTGGAGCTGGTGGGTGTGGCTGACGTCTTCGTACGCACCGGCCCCGACCCGGACACGTTAATGGATGCCTATGGGCTGGCGGTGGGGGACGTCGTCGCTGCCGCCAAGCGAGCTCTGGCTCGCAAGGAAGCTGGATAGATAGCAGGAGAGATGACTATGAAAATAGCCGTTTTGAATGAAACAAGTGCCGCAGACAAAAACGCAGACATACTGGCGGCCCTGGACGGCCGTGGTCACGAGGTGATTAACGCCGGGATGGTCAAAACCGGCGCCCAGCCGGAGCTGACTTATATCCACACTGGGTTAATCTCAGCCATCTTGCTGAACTTGAAACGGGTCGACTTTGTGGTTGGCGGGTGCGGAACCGGCCAGGGATACCTCAACTCAGTCATGCAATACCCGGGTGTGGTTTGTGGGCACATCCTCAACTCGCTGGATGCCTGGCTATTTACCCAGATCAACGGCGGAAACTGCATCTCTTTGATGTTGAACCAGGGATATGGCTGGGCAGCGGACGTCAACTTGAGCTTCATCTTCGACCGGGTTTTCAGCGTCGAGTCGGGCTGCGGTTATCCGGCGCACCGTCAGGCGTCTCAACGGCAATCCAGGGAGACTCTGGAGAAAATATCAGAACTGGCACACAGACCATTTGCAGGAATTGTCGCCACACTCCCCGACGACGTCATCAATCCGGCCATTGAGTATCCCGGAATCGAGGAACTGATCGACGTGGATTCGATTGAGGATGCAGACCTCAAAGCGGCTTTTCAGGAGCGGATGAAGTCTTGAGGAATCCTCGTTGAAAGGGAAAATGAATAATCGCAGAGAGCCTGTGACTTCTACGAAATCGGCAAGCCGTAGCCGTAGTTTTTTCGAAGAAAGCGGCGTAGCTGGATTCACCCACCGCGCGTTTACCAAGTCTATGGGCTATGACGATGCAGACATGGCGCGGCCTGTCATCGGCATCTGTAATACCTATAGCGAGTTGAACAACTGTAATCGTCATCTAAAGGAGCTGGCCGAAGCGGTCAAGCGAGGTGTTTGGCAGGCAGGGGGCTTGCCGCTGGAGTTCCCCACCATCTCCCTGGGCGAGATCTTTCTCACACCGACCTCAATGCTCTATCGCAATCTGGCGGCTATGGACACGGAGGAGATGATACGGGCCCAACCGCTTGATGGGGTCGTGCTGCTGGTTAACTGCGATAAGACGATCCCGGCGGCGCTGATGGGTGCCGCCAGTGCTGATTTGCCAGCGATTCTGCTCAGTGGCGGCCCGATGCTGAGTGGGCACTACCAGGGCGAGGTTCTGGGGGCCTGCACCGACTGCCGACGGCTCACTGCTGAGTATCAAGCCGGCGTTCTCGACGCGGCTTCCTACCAGGAGATCGAAGACGGCATCGTCCGTAGTATCGGCCACTGCATGGTCATGGGCACTGCTTCGACCATGAACTCACTGGCCGAGGCGCTGGGCATTGCCCTACCTGGCAATGGTTCCATTCCTGCTCCGGACTCCCGGCGTCTGCGCTTGGGCGTGGCCGCCGGGCGGCGCATCGTGGAATTAGCCCGCGAAGGGGTGCGTCCGTCGCAAATCATGACCAAGCAGGCGTTTGAAAACGCGATTACCCTTCTGTGTGCCCTCGGCGGCAGCACCAACGCCGTCGTCCATCTGCCCGCCATTGCCGGTCGCCTGGGCATCGAATTACCGCTGGGGCTGTTCGACGAGATCAGCCGGCGTTCCCCTATGATCACCAACATGCGACCGGCCGGCCAGTATCAAATGGAGGACCTCTTCTATGCGGGCGGGATTTCCGCCGTGCTGAGCCAGTTGTTGCCTTTGCTTCACGGCGAGTTACTGACGGTCACCGGACACTCCCTGGCTGACAACGTGGAGGGCGCCAAAACTTACAATTCGGATGTGATTCGAACGCTCGATGACGTGCTACAATCCGAGGGGGGACTGGCCATACTGCGGGGTAATCTGGCGCCTGATGGTGCTGTGATCAAACACCCCGCTGCCACGGCCCGACTACTTCACCATCGGGGAAGGGCGGTGGTTTTCCGGGACATGGATGACTTGCGCGCGCGAATCAACAGCCCAGACCTGGATGTGGTGGAGGATGATGTTTTGGTGCTGCAAAATGTGGGACCAGTTGGCGGGCCGGGGATGCCGGAGGTGGGCAACTTCCCCATTCCAGGTAAGCTCCTGAAGCGGGGCGTCCGGGACATGGTGCGCATCTCCGACGCGCGGATGAGCGGTACTGCCTTTGGCACCATTGTGCTGCACGTGGCTCCAGAAAGCGCTGTGGGAGGCCCCTTGTCTCTCGTTCAAGACGGTGACGAGATTGAATTGGACGTCTCCAAACGTCGACTGCACCTCCACGTAGACGAAGCCGAGTTGGTCCGCCGGCGGGCGACCTGGCGTGCCCCCGACCTGGTCTTCCAGAGAGGATATAGCTGGCTCTATCTCAAACACGTAACCCAGGCACCTCAGGGCTGTGATTTCGATTTTTTGCGTGGGGCCGATCCTGTCCAGTCTGCCGAGCAACCCAAGTTCTGAGAGTAAATAGAAAGAAACCAGGTTTCACCTGCACTGCACTGTCCTGCGACAGCACGGGCGCGCAGGCGCAAGTGTTCTGAAAAACCTGGTTTCTTTTTTTTCTATCCCCGATGCCCTCAGGGAGAGGACGCGGAGGATAAGGGTCAACGCAAGCCAGACGACTACTGGAAGTCGGCGGCGCTGTCGGCGGTGACCAGGGTGGTGCCGGTGTCAGTCAGAGGCTCGACCGGCAGGCCCAGCAGGGAGTTCAGGCCCCAGGCCACTCCGAAGCGACCCATATTGGCCGGTGCCTGGGCCACTGTGGCCTCCAAGTCGCCAGCCACGATGGCGGTGATGGCGTCGGGGATGGCGTCGAAGCCGACCAGCAGCACGTCATCGTTCTTGCCGGCGGCCTTCAGCGCCTCAATCGCGCCCATCGCCTCGTTGTCGTTGATGCAGAAGACGCCCTGCACATCCGGGTTGGCGGTCAGGATGTCCTCCATGGCGCGCAGTCCGCCCTCGCGGGTATGCTCGCCATTGATCTTGGCGACCACTTCCAGGCCGCAGGCAGCAAGGGCTTCCTCCGCCCCTTGCACCCGCTCCACGATGCTGGCCGCTGTCTCCTGACCGGTGATGATGGCTACCGGACTGCCCGCAGCCAGGTTGGCGCATAGATATTCGCCACCCAGGCGGCCACCGGCCACGTTGTCGGTGCCGATGAAGGTCAGCTTGTCGGGCCAGGTGGTGTTGCTGTCGATGATGAGCACCGGGATGCCGGCTTCCTTGGCCCGGTCGAAGGTGGGGTTGAGGGCCGCAGCATCGGTGGGCGCGACGACCAGGGCTTCAGCGCCGAGGGTGATGGCATCTTCAACCTGAGCGATCTGGGTGTCCACATCCGCCTCTGAGGTGGGGGCGTTGACGCTGTAGTCAATCACCAGCCACTTGGTGGCCATCTCCTCGGCACCATCCCATACTATTTGCCAGAAGGGGTTGTTGGGGCCGATGTCCTTGGTTTCCATGTGGATCTTGATGCTGGTGGCCAACAATGCCTCGGCGTCGGCGGCGCTGGGGACGCACAGTTTCCAGCCAGGCTCGATCAGGTCCGGGTCCACAATGACGGCGTAGCTGGAGTCTTCAGCCGCCTTCATGTTGGTCGCCAGCGCAATGGCCGGGTAGGCCAATGCGTCGCCGTAGAACAGATCTGCCAGCTTGCTGAGCCAGTCGGCCAGGGCCACGGTGTAGTCCTGCTCGCAGTCCACCGGGCTAGGCGGTGCGGCGCTCGCGACCAGGGGCATCGAAGCTAGCAACATAGCTACTACGATCGTCAGGTACAGTACGCGCTTGAACATTTGAGTTTCCTCCTCTTTTCGGGTAATGGGTTGGACTCCTCCGATTGACTGCTTGAGTGCTTCATAAGGGTCTATACTCTAATCGCATCACCTCCTTTAAAAAGAGCGAAAGACCAAGGACGAAGGACAAAGCCTTTTACCTGCTACTTGCTTCCTGTAACTTGCTACTTGCAACGTGCTACTTCGCGCACCGGAATCCGATGTCCCAGTTAGCCGCGGTGGGGCTGGTGGGATTGCGTCGGGCGGTACGCAAATCTGGGGCGTCGTCAAACCATCCGCCCCCACGCAAGACTCTGAGTTCGTCTCCGTAGTAGGACGACGGGATGTTGTTACCGGGATACGGGAAGTAGCCCGGGTCGGCCGTCCACTCCCGCACATTGCCTGCCATGTCGAATACTCCGTAAGGGCTTGCGCCCTCTCCGTAGCTGCCGACGGTCACGGTGCTGCGCAGGCCGCTATCCCGGCCGTTGGCCTTGGCTGGGTCGTAGGTATCTCCCCACGGGTAAATGAAACTTTCAGGCCCCTGAGCGGCCTTTTCCCATTCGGCTTCGGTCGGCAGGTGTTTGCCGAC
>JAUVPY010000412.1 GCA_030598425.1 Anaerolineae bacterium | reverse complement strand
TAGAACACCCATCACTGCAACTAGCACCGCTCGTCGCATCCATTCTACAAGCATATCGTTACCCCCTGGTCCTCACTCTCGAATGCTCCTCAAGTTTATCATGTGAGTGGCTCTTAGGCAATAGGAAATCTTCACCATCTCATTCCTCCCCGCTCACTCGGCAGGAGCGTAATGCCATCGCGGCGCAGGGAGAGGGCGACGGTGGCCCCAACTTCGAGCCCCAGGTCACGATAAGCCCGCATCGGCAAATGTGATTCCAGAGTGACCTCGGTATCAGACGATGACAAGGCTGTCACACCCAAACGTACTGTCACCCACGCCCCGGCTGGCATAACGCGCAGCACCTGCCCTGTGAGCCGATTGTGTTGCACCGCCGGAGCCAGTGGGCGGTCGGGATAGAGCAACTTCACATCTTCGGGGCGAACGTAAAAGGTAACGTTTTCGCCTGGGGTACGCGGAGCTGGCGGCGCCAGGATAGTGTGGCCACGCCAGTCAATGACAAGCCCCTCGGCACTGGCCGATCGTACATTCCCTTCCAGCAGGTTGCGCACCCCAGTGATCTCGGCCACGGTGCGGCTGTTGGGGTGCTGAAAGACTTCCTGTATGGGGCCTACTTGCTGCAGCCGGCCAGCTTGAATCACTGCCAGCCGGTCTCCCAAGACAAAGGCATCCATCAGATTGTGCGTAATATAACCGATCGATAATCCCAGTTCGCGCTGCAGATCAGCTACGTCTGCCTGCAGCGACTCGCGCACGGCGCCGTCTAGAGCTGCAAAAGGCTCATCAAGCAGCAGCAGAGCTGGCTCAATCATCAGCGCCCGACCTAAGGCCACCCGCTGCTGCTGGCCGCCCGAAAGCTGGTGTGGAAAGCGATCGGCCAGCCCGTCCAGGTGAAGCCGGGCCAGCATGGCCTGCATCCGCGTTCGTGCGTCGCGCCGGCCGCGTTTGCCGTAGGTCAGATTCTGAGCCACCGTCATGTGCGGGAAGAGGGCGTAATTTTGGAAGACGTAGCCAATGCGTCGCTGGTGGAGTGGTACTTCCCGTCGGTGACGCCCGTCACTCTCAAAAAGGACGCGCCCGTCCAGACGGATAAGACCTTTGTCAGGACGTGCTAGCCCGGCGATGCAACTGAACGTCACACTCTTGCCTGCTCCTGACGGGCCGAAGAGCACCAGCACCTCTCGCTCCACCTGGAAGGCGACGCGCAGCGCGAAGTCCTCCAGTTGCTTCTCAATGTCGACTTCAAGCATAGCGTTTTTCGCGGGCTTCGGCCTGGCGCTCTAAGCGGTTGACGGCTAAGAGCGATCCAAAAGCGACAACCGTCATAAGCAAGACGGCTTTGTTGGCCTCGGGCATACGATTGGCCTGTACCAGATCATAGATGACCAGGGGCAATGTCTGAGTGCGTCCGGGTATGTTGCCGGCCACCATCAGCGTGGCTCCGAATTCCCCCAGGCCGCGCGCAAAGGCCAGCACGATCCCGGCCAGGATACCCCGGCGCGCCAGTGGCAGCGTCACGTCCCATACTACTTTCCACGGCGGCGAGCCCAGCGAGCCGGCTGCCTTCTCCAACGTGGGGTCTACAGAGGCGATGGCGGCCCGGCTGGAGAGGACCATCAGCGGCAGGGCGACCACTGCTGACGCCACCACTGCGGCGACCCAGGTGAAGACGATGTTTATGCCGAGGATGTTGAGTGGACCGCTGCGGCCTGAGAAGAGGAGCAGATAGTAGCCGACTACGCTGGGTGGCAACACCATGGGCAGGCTAACCAGCGTCTTCACCAGGCTTTTGCCCCGAGAGTTCGATCGTGCCAGCCACAGGGCAATCAACAGGCCAACCACCGTAACCAGCGCGGTAGCCAATAAGGCTACCCGCAGCGAAAGCAGTAATCCGTCCCAGATCAAGGTGAGCTTACCTCCTCGGATGGCATGAATCCGTATTCTTGCAGGATGGCTTGGCCTTGCGGGCCAGCGATAAAATCAGCGAAGTCCCGGGCCTGGGCCTGGCGCGGGCTATCGGCCACCACACCCAGCGCCTGGTCAATCGGCGTGTGGAGGTCTTCAGGGATGAGAGTCCAGCTCCCGTGCGAGGTGATGCTGAGCGATAGGGGGACGATCGCTGCGTCCACGTTCCCCGTTTCAGCGTACTGGAGGGCCTGGCGCACGTTTTCGCCCGGCACCAACTTGGATTGGATCGCCTCCCACACGCCGGCCGTCTGCAGAGCTTGGCGGGCGGCAACGCCGTAGGGGGCGTGTTCCGGGTTGGCGATGGCTACCCGCCGGACTTTCGGATTGAGCAGGTCTTCCACCGTCTCCACGGTGAGGGAAGCGTCGGCACGTGTCCAGAGGGTGAGCCTGCCTCGGGCGTAGGTCTGAACTGAATCGGGCAGCACCCGACCCTTGGCTGCCAGCTCTTCCACGTATGCCGTATTGGCCGAGACGAAAATGTCTACCGGAGCGCCCTGCTCTATCTGCTGCGCCAGTTGGCCGCTGGCGGCGAAGTTAAAGGTCACCTGTGTGCCTGTCTCTTCTTCATAGCGTGCGCCAACCTCCTCGAAAGCCAGAATCAGGTTCGAGGCGGCCGAAACAAGCAAGGAGTCGGCGCTGTGTGTCCGGCCGGGCGATGTGCATGCCCCCATAAGGAGAATGATCAGCGCCCACCCAATGACTGTTGTCGGCGACGGGAAACGTGCTTGTGAAGAAGCTGGTATCTGACGCACGATAGTATGCCCCATACTGTGATAAGCTGTGCAACAGGACTCTAATCTGATGTGGGCACAATGTCAAGGCGACGATGGACTGGCTAATCTGTTTCCACCCCCTGCCGCACCCTTTGGTGGATGACGTTCCACCCACTAATGGCGTAAACTGGAGGTGCAAAAACTGGTTATTGACATTTCTGCGCAATTGGCTTACCATGGCTCTCGTTTACGAGAGCAAAGTGGTGATTGAAGTGGAAGACGGATCTGCATCGCGTAGCACGGGAAGTATGTCCCGCGTATCGCCTGCTAACCAAATAACCTAGCCCCCCGGAAAGCAGCGTTTTACCTCCATTTATGACGTGCCTCCGGGGGAGTATTACGCCCGGAGGTGTTCCAATGGAACCCCCTATCCTCGACGACGTCTTGTCACAACTCCGCACTGTTTTGGAACGCGATGACCTGACCGGTGCAGCAGCCGTTATCGAGGCTCTGCGCCCTCCCGACCAGGCTGACCTTTTTGCCGAATTGGACGACGAAGATCAGTTCGCGCTTTTGCCTGAATTGAATCCAGCCGACTTGGCCGACATCCTGGAGGAATTGGATGACGAAGAGGCTGCCGAGTTGGTAGCTGCTTTGCCCATTGAGACCATCATCCGCATTGTGGACGAGATGGAACCTGACGAGGCGGCTGATCTGCTGGGCGATATCAGTCCCGAGCAGGCACAAGCGGTGCTGGCTGGGTTGGAAGATCCTGATGAGGTTCGTCCGCTGCTGTTGCACCCCGACGACAGTGCTGGTGGCTTGATGACCTCGGAGTTTCTGGCAT
>JAUVPY010000170.1 GCA_030598425.1 Anaerolineae bacterium | reverse complement strand
CACTCACGTTGGAAATGGCGCCGGAGGAGGAGGAAGACTGGGGGGAATGAAGGAAAAAGTAAGAATTGGAGGCCCAAATGAACTCAAACGTAGATACACCACGCGTCGCCGTGTTGATGTCCAGGGTTCGGGTGGAGGAGAAGCTGTTATTGGCCGCACTGGACGCGCGCGGAATCGCTTATGAGCTGATCGACGACCGTCAGGTCATTTTCGATCTGCACGAGAACGGCTTCCGTCGTTTCGATGTCATCATAGAACGATGCATTAATCATTCCCGTGCTCTCTACGCTCTGCGCATCTTAAACGATTGGGGGGTGCCAACGGTCAATAGCTATCCAGCGGCGCTTACTTGCGGCAACAAGCTGGAGACAACCTCAGCCCTGATCCGTGCTGGCGTCCCCAGCCCCCGCACCCGGGTTGCATTCACCCCGCCGTCGGCCCTGGAGGCTATCGAGGAGTTAGGTTATCCGGTAGTGCTCAAGCCGGCCATCGGCTCCTGGGGCCGGCTCCTGGCCAAGGTGAACGACCGGGAAGCCGCCGAGGCGCTGCTGGAGCACAAGCAGGTTTTGGGCAGCTATCACCACTCGATCTTCTACATTCAGGAGTACATCCCCAAACCGGAGCGCGACATCCGTGCTTTTGTCATCGGGGATGAAACAGTGGGCGCCATCTACCGCTGCTCTCCCCACTGGATCACCAACACCGCGCGGGGTGGGCACGCGACCAATTGCCCGGTCACGCCGGAACTGAACGACATGTGTGTCCGCGCAGCCCACGCGGTGGGAGGCGGCGTCCTCGGCGTCGATCTGCTGGAAGACCCGGAACGGGGGTTGCTGGTCAACGAAGTCAACTACACCATTGAGTTTCGCAACAGCATCGACACCACCGGCGTCGACATACCAGGGCGTGTTGTGGATTATGTGTTGGAGGTAGCGAATGGGGTCTGAGGTTAAGGCTAAGGCCAAGACTGAGGATCGGGTTGAGGTTGATGCTACGCGCTCAAACTCGGCCTTGGTCAGTGTCGTTGGTGGCAGCGGCTATGTGGGGGGTGAATTGCTGAGACTGTTGCTCTTTCATCCTTCCGTGAGCGTGGCACAGGTCACATCGGCCAGCCAGGCGGGGCGTTACGTTCACACCGTGCATCCCAATCTGCGGGGTGCCACTTCCTTGCAGTTCATTCACCCCGATACCGTGGCATCCACTGATGTGCTCTTCCTGGCCATGGCACATGGCCGGTCAGCGCAGGCTATCGACCATTTCGCCGGCTTGGCCGACAGGGTGATAGACTGCTCCGCCGACTTTCGACTGCGTGACCCGGCTCTCTACGCCCGTTGGTACGGCGCTGATCACCCGGCCCCTGGCTGGATGGGGCACTTCACCTACGGGTTGCCGGAACGATACCGGGCGGCGTTAGCGGAGGCACGCTACGCCAGCGGAGTCGGATGCAACGCGACGGCAACCATCCTGGCGCTTGCCCCGCTGGCTGAGGCCGGTCTGTTGGCCCAGGTTGTGGTGGACCTGAAAGTTGGTTCGTCCGAGGCGGGCGCTCGGCCCTCGATCAGTTCCCATCACCCGGAGCGAAGCGGTGCCGTCCGGTCCTTCAAACCGACCGGCCACCGACATCAGGCCGAGGTAATCCAGGCCTTGGGTGATGACTTCGACCTTCACTTTTCGGTGACGTCGGTAGAACTGGTGCGGGGCGTGCTGGCCACCTGCCACTGTCTGCTTAACCGTCGTATAGATGAAGAAGAGATCTGGAAGCTATATCGGGCAACCTATCGCGACGAGCCGTTCGTTCGCCTGGTGAAGAGCCGAACCGGCCTCCACCGCTATCCAGAGCCCAAACTGCTGGCCGGGTCCAACTACTGTGACGTAGGCTTCGAGGTAGACCTGGACACGGGCCGAGTAGTGGTGATGGCTGCCATCGACAACTTAATGAAAGGAGCCGCTGGCAGCGCGGTGCAAGCGATGAACGTGATGATGGGCTGGGATGAGACCGCCGGGCTGACATTCCCCGGCTTGCATCCGATTTGAAGGTAGCAGGTAACAGGTAGTACGTAGCAAGAACCAACCGTGCTACTCTGTGCATATCATTCGCTACTCGTCACTTGCTACCTGCTACCTGTTACTTTTGCCTGGAGCAAGGAGTTTAACCCATGCTTGTGATCAAGATTGGTGGAGCCAAAGGTATCAACCACGAGGCGATTGCCGACGACGTGGCGGCGCTCGTGAGCGAGGGCCAGCGTCTGATCGTCGTCCACGGCGGTTCGGCGCTGACCAACCAGGTTGCCACCGAGCTGGGCCACCCACCCCAGTTCGTCACGTCCGTCAGTGGCTACACCAGCCGTCGCACCGACCGCCGTACGTTGGAAATCTTCGAGATGGTCTACTGCGGTCAGGTGAACAAAGGGTTGGTAGAGAGTTTGCAGGGTCGCGGCGTGAACGCCCTGGGCCTGAGTGGACTCGACGGACAGTTGTGGCAGGGGCCTCGTAAAGCTGCCATCAAGATCATAGATGAGCGCGGTCGGCGCCGGGTGCTGCGCGACGATTACACCGGCCGGGTGGAGCAAGTGAATGTGCCTTTGCTCACATCATTGCTTGATGCCGGTTACACGCCGGTCTTGACACCACCGGCTGTATCCTATGAAGGCGAGGCCATCAACGTGGACGGCGACCGCGCGGCGGCGGCCACTGCCGTCGGGCTGGGCGCCGAAACACTAGTCATCCTGTCCAACGTACCCGGCCTGCTTGAGCGTTTCCCGGATGAGAGCACGTTGATCCGGCACATCGCCGCCGACCGGTTGGAGGCGTCTATGGCCGTTGCCCAGGACCGAATGAAGAAAAAGGTGATGGGCGCCGGGGAAGCTCTGGCCGGCGGCGTGGCCCGCGTGGTCTTTGCCGATGGGCGAGTGGACCAGCCGGTGCGCCGTGCCCTGGCAGGCGAGGGGACGGTGATCAGGTAGAGAATCAGCAAATGTGCAAGTCAGCAAGTCAGCAAGTAGCAACCTGGCAAACAATGGGACGGTAATACGATATGCACTACGCACTACGCAGTACGCAGTACGCAACTATGGACGACATCATCAGCCTTGAGAACTCCCACACCTCAGGCGCGTACCCAAAGCGCCCTATCGCTTTGGTGCGCGGACAGGGTGCGCGGGTGTGGGATGCCGACGGGCGCGAATACATTGATTGTATCGCGGGGCACGGCGTCGCCAGCCTGGGACATTGTCATCCAACTGTGACAGCCGCCATCCAAGAGCAGGCTGAACTGCTGGTTACCTGTAGCGAGACCCTCTACAACGACCAGCGGGCTGCCTTGCTGGCCGAATTGGCAGCCCACGTGCCCGGCGATCTGAGCAGAGCCTTCCTCTGTAACTCCGGCGCTGAGGCTGTGGAAGGAGCTACCAAGATCACGCGGCTATTCACCGGTCGGCCCGGTGTCGTAGCGACGATGCGTGGCTTTCACGGGCGCACGTTGGGCGCCCTCAGCGCCACCTGGAACCAGAAGTACCGCAAACCTTTCACCCCTTTGGTTCCGGGCTTCAGCCACGTTCCCTTCAACGATTTGGAGGCGATGGCCGCGCACGTTACTGAGGACACGGCGGCAGTATTGGTGGAGGTCGTGCAAGGGGAGGGGGGTGTCCGCCTCGGAGATGCGGACTACTTCCGCGGGCTGCGGCGTCTTTGTGATGAGCGAGGGGTGTTGCTCATCGTTGACGAGATACAGACTGGGCTGGGACGCACCGGCTGCTGGTTTGCCTATGAACACGTGGGAATCACCCCCGATGTGCTTTGCCTGGGTAAAGCGATAGGAGGTGGCCTGCCGATGGGAGCGGTACTCTGGCGTGAGGCGTTGGGCACACTGCCCGCGGGGGTCCACGGATCCACCTTTGGCGGCAATCCGTTGGTCTGCGCCGCCAGCCGCAGCGTGCTACGTACCCTTGCCGAAGAAGACCTGCCCGCCCGTGCTGCTCGTCTGGGCCAGGAGTTCATGGCCGGTCTGCGCGGCATAGAGTCGCCGCTAGTGCGGGAGGTGCGCGGCCGGGGGTTGATGGTCGGCGTCGAGCTGCGCCGACGAGTTACCCCCGTTCTCAAGCAGCTCATGGGGCGTGGCGTGCTGGCTTTGCCAGCCGGGCCTACGGTAGTGCGTTTCTTGCCACCCTTGGTGATTGAGGAGGCAGAGTTGCAGGTAGTTCTCGAAACAGTGCGGGACGTGTTGAGGAATGGAGATTAGAGACTAGAGAGTGGAGAATAGAGAAGACCTACGCAATACGCAATACGCAGCACGCAATACGCAGCACGCAGTACCCAATAGCACGGCATTAACAAACTCTGGATCAGTCGAACTGTTGGAAAACCTGGTTTCCATCCCCAGCCCTTCGAGACAGGAGAGTGAAGCTTCGTCCTGCCTGGTAAGCTGGATGGCCACCCACGGCTTCGATGCTCGCGTGGACGCGGTCGGCAACGCCGTCGGAACCCGAGGCGATGGGCCGCGCCGGGTGATGCTGTTGGGCCACATCGACACCTTTCCCGGTGATTTGCCGGTGCGACGGGACGGGGATTGGCTCTATGGGCGGGGGACGGTCGACGCCAAAGGCCCACTATGCGCCTTTGCGGCTGCTGTGGCTGAGGTCGATGTGCCTCCCGGTTGGCAAGTGACGGTTGTTGGTGCCGTCGAGGAAGAAGCAGCTACCAGCCGTGGTGCGCGGCATCTGATCACCCAGGGCCCTGCCCCGGATGTGTGCCTCATCGGTGAGCCCAGCGGATGGGACCGGATTACCCTCGGCTACAAGGGACGGCTGCTGACCGAGGTGCGGCTGCGCGCCCCGTTTGCTCACTCAGCCGGACAGAACCGCCTACCTGCCGAGCAAGCGGTGGATCTCTGGAATGCGGTCGTCGCCTACTGCGATGACTTTAACGCCGATCGTAAGAGAGCTTTCGAGCGACTCGACCCATCGCTGCGCCACATCGTCACGCGTGACGAAGGCGCCTACGGCACCGCGCAGATGAGCCTGGGCTTCCGCCTGCCGCCCGACCTGTCGCCCGATGTCTTGGGGAATAACCTGAGCCATCTGCTGGAGACCGAGGGCTGGAGGCTGGAAACCGAACGTGCTAGCTCGTTCCAGCCCC
Source organism: Anaerolineae bacterium (assembly GCA_030598425.1). GTDB lineage: Bacteria > Chloroflexota > Anaerolineae > 4572-78 > NAK82 > JAUVPY01. The sequence goes on along the minus strand of JAUVPY010000170.1, from coordinate 1,353 downwards.
CAGCCCCCAGCCCCCAGCCTTCAGCCCATGTCACCTTCTCTGGCGCTGAGGTCGCGTTTCGCGCCGAGAAGAACACGCCATTGGTGCGTGCTTTTCTGGCGTCCATCCGGCAGGCGGGGGGGCGGGCGCGTTTTGTGTTAAAGACTGGCACATCGGATATGAACGTCGTCGGGCCAGCGTGGGAATGCCCGATCGTCGCTTACGGGCCAGGCGATTCCGCCTTGGATCACACGCCGGATGAGCGTATCAGTTTGAGTGAGTATCTACAGTCTATTGCGATCCTCAAATCCGTGTTGCACACACTGACGAAGAATACGCAATACGCAGCACGCAGTACAAAGGAGGAGCCTGGCTTATGACACCCGATAGTCCTTTTCAGTTTAGCCGCTACACCCCGCGTGATCTAGAGATCATTGACACCACCTTGCGCGAGGGATCGCAGACTTCATTGCTGCACGATCACTACAGATATTTCTTCAGCCAGACTGACAAAAGGGAGATTGTGCAGGCGCTCATCATCTACGGCGTTAAGTTCATCGAACTGTTTGCACCGATTGTCAGTCCTCAGGAACGAGATGACATGGCAGCTATCCAGGCAGTACGCGACGCGTTGATCACGCAGAAGGGTTACACGTTTCTGCTGGCTCACGTCCGCTGCCACCCGGACGACGTTGAATCGGCGGTTGAGGCCGGCTTCGATGGCTTGAATTTCTACATCGGCACCTCGGATCAGGCACGCAGCAACGGCCACGGTAAGAACCTCGACGAGATCATCCATCGGGCCCGGTCGCTCATCGAACAAGTGCGGCGTGATTACCCGCATCTGATCCTGCGTTTCAGCGGCGAGGATGCCTTCCGCACCCGCGAAGCGGATCTCTTTCGCGTCTACGACGAGATCGTGCCATTGGTGCATCGCCTGGGTACGCCGGACACGGTGGGGGTGGCCACGCCGACTGCCGTAGTCCGTCGGCTGAAGGCCCTACACCAACGTTATCCGGGCATTGACCTGGAGGGCCACTTCCACGACGACCGAGGTTTCGCCCTGGTCAACGCCTTGGAGGCCGTCAAGAATGGGATGCGCTACATCCAAACAACCTTGCTGGGCATTGGCGAAAGATCTGGCATCTCCTCGATGACGGCGCTACTCTTTAACCTGTTCATCGACCGGGAATATGACAAGCTCGAGGGTTATCACTTGCGTGGTTCGTATCCTGTCAACGTGTTGCTGGCCTCCAAGTTGAACAAGCTTGTGCAGTCTAAGGAGCCGGTCAGCTTGACCAATCGCACGCACACGGCCGGTGTCCACCAGAAGGCGGTCCTCAATGACGCTGCCACCTACGAGGCGCATCCCTT
>JAUVPY010000128.1 GCA_030598425.1 Anaerolineae bacterium | reverse complement strand
TGTTGAGGAAGGACGAAGGTGGGCGCCACACGCCGTTTTTCCAGGGCTACCGGCCGCAGTTCTACGTGCGGACGATGGACGTGACGGGCTCGGTGGAGTTGCCGGAGGGCGTGGAGATGGTGATGCCCGGGGACAGCGTGAACCTGAAGGTGGAGTTGATCGTGCCGGTGGCGTTGGAAGCTGGGAGCCGGTTCGCCATCCGCGAGGGTGGTCGCACGGTTGGAGCTGGCGTCATCACCAAGATCATCGAGTAATAGACTCGTAGAGGTTGGCAGGACGACCTTACCACTGATCTCCCATCCAACAGCCAACTGACCAGTAGAAAGGAGTCAGGGGGGCGAGAGACGTTTCTTATCCTCTCCGCCCCCTTTAGGCGAAAAATGGCCAAGAAAGCGGTACGAATGGTGATCACTCTGGCATGCACCGAATGCCAGGAGCGGAGTTATACGTCAGAAAAGAATCGGCGTAACGATCCGAATCGCCTTGAGTTTATGAAGTACTGTCCACGATGCCGCGTTCACACTATGCATCGTGAGACCAAATAAGGGTTATCCCTAAACCTTTCAACGTCGGCTGAGAGGGTGGTCTCCAGGCTCCAGATAAGTTGACCGAGCCCCTGGCGTGGCGGAATAGGAGCTAGCCTAACGTGGCCAAAGCAACAAGCAAGACCGAACAGAATCTTCTCACCCGTGTGACCGGGCCTATCGCAGGCTATCTCCGAGATACTCGTGCGGAATTGCGTAAGGTGACGTGGCCCACCCGGGAGGAAGCTTGGAATCTTACCCTCATCGTCATGGGCACGGTGATAGTGATGTCGCTCATCCTGGGCTTCGCCGATTTTATCTTCGGCAAGATCATGCGGGGCATCATCATTGGCAATGTGGTGTGGGTCGTAGTGGGTGTGCTTGTGGTCGTCGCTGGTGCAGTGTCCATGTATCTGCTTGGCCGCGAGTGAGCGCGCGAGGCGCTCGCTTCTTACCGCGTCAGGAATGGGTTTGACCGATGGCTGAATCGACAGAAGAGGAAATGGGCGAAAAGCAAATCGTAGCCGATGGCGAACAAACAACCGAGTTGGCGCACACCGAGGCACTCCTGGAAGAGGAGACGGCCAGTGCCAACGATGTTGCCGTCGACGCTAGCGTCGACTCCGAGGCTGATGTGGCCGTCAGCGCCGAAGCTGCGGCCGAAGCCGAGGAAGAAGACGTCGAGGAGACCGCCGAAGACGAGGAAACAGACGACTCTGAGGCTGATGTAGCTGTCAGCGCCGAAGCTGCGGCCGATGTCGAGGAGGAAGACGTCGAGGAGACCGCCGAAGACGAAGAAACAGAGGACTCTGAGGCTGATGTAGCTGTCAGCGCCGAAGCCGAGGAGACAAAGGACTCTGAGGCTGATGTGGCGGTCAGCGCCGAAGCCGAGGAGGAAGACGAGGAAGCAGAGGAGGAGCCCAAACGCCCCGAAGGTGTTGCCTGGTTTGTCGTCCATAGCTATTCCGGCTATGAGAACAAAGTAAAAAGGAACCTGGAACACCGCATCGAGTCGATGGGTATGCTGGATCAGATCTTCCAGGTGGTTGTGCCGACCGAGGAAGAAGTGGAGTTAAGAGACGGCCAGCGGCGCACCACAGAGCGACGCGTCTTTCCCGGGTACATCCTGGTCGAGATGCTGATGAACGACGACACCTGGTACGTGGTGCGCAATACCCCTGGAGTTACCGATTTTGTACGGTCAGGCACCAATCCTATTCCATTGCGCCAGGAAGAGGTAGACAAAATTCTCAATCGTATGGAAGCCGCGGCGCCCAAGATCAAGGTCAGCTTCAGAGAAGGACAAAAGGTTCGTATTGTTGACGGGCCCTTTGAGGACTTTATGGGCACGGTAGATACTATTGATACTGACCGCGCTCGTGTGCGTGTACTGGTCAATATGTTTGGTCGCGAGACGCCGGTAGAAGTTGATTTTTTGCAGGTAGAGCGAGTGTAGCTTTTATTGTGGAGGACTTATTCGAATGGCCAAGAAAGTAAAGTCAATCATCAAATTGCAGATCCCTGCTGGTAAGGCCAATCCAGCACCGCCGGTTGGTCCTGCCTTGGGACAGCACGGCCTGAACATTATGGGCTTCTGTAAAGAATACAACGCCCGTACTTCGAACATGATGGGCGCAATCATCCCGGTGGAAATCACCGTGTATCAAGATCAAACGTTCACCTTCATTACCAAGACTCCGCCGGCCAGCGACCTGCTCAGAAAAGCGGCGGGCGTCGACAAAGGGTCTGGTGAGCCCAATCGGGAAAAGGTGGGAACAGTCACCCAGGCCCAGATTCGAGAGATTGCGGGAACAAAGATGAGGGACCTGAACGCCATCGACATTGAAGGAGCCATGCTCCAGATTGAGGGCAGCGCGCGAAGTATGGGGATCACCGTCGAAGAGTGAGGAAGATAGATCATCTGTGGGAGGACGTTTCGTCCGTTATCACCACTGGGAGGTTATGACGATGGCAAAGCGAGGCAAGAAGTATCAAGAGGCTGCAAAGCTTGTTGACCGGGATCGAGCCTATCCGCCAGAAGAGGGAATAGGACTCATAAAGAAAATCTCATACGCCAATTTTGACGCTACGATAGAAGCTCACCTGAGAATGGGATTGGACCCACGTCACGCCGACCAACAGGTTCGGAGCACTGTTTCTCTGCCTCACGGCACAGGCAAGCAGATACGCGTGTTGGTCTTCGCTGAGGGCGAGGGCGAAAAGATGGCTGAGGAAGCGGGTGCCGACTATGTTGGCAGCGACGACTTAGTCAAGAAGATTCAGGACGGCTGGTTCGAGTTCGACGTGGCCGTTGCCACCCCGCCGATGATGAGCAAAGTGGGGCGCTTGGGCAAAACCCTCGGCCCCCGTGGCCTTATGCCCAGTCCTAAAGCGGGCACAATTGTACCCGACGAGGATTTGGAACGCGTGGTAAAGGAACTTAAGGCCGGACGCTTGGAATTCCGCCTTGACAAAACGTCCAACATCCACATCCCTATCGGCAAATCCAGCTTTTCCGAAGCGCAACTTTTCGAAAATTTTACAGCTTTGATGGAAGCCGTGCAACGCGCCAGACCGGCCGCTGCCAAGGGGCAATACGTCCGACGCATCACCCTGGCACCGACTATGGGGCCAGGGGTCAAGATTGACGTCTTCCAGGCATCACAAATGGAAACGGATTAGGACTAAGGATTAAATAACTTCCACATTTCTAGGGCTACATGTAAGCCATCAAACAGGGGAATTACTTAATTCACGATCCTTAGTGCTCCATCAGAGCCTACCTACCCCAGGAGGATAACCGCGGTCAACCGCCAGTTGATCCAACTAAAAAGAGAAAGCCACAGACAGCAGGTGCGCCAGGCGGCGCTTAATTGAGAATATGGACTCAGACCTGCCGAGGCAGAAGACGAAAAGACGCTAAACGCGATCTCTGTGTCCAGGGACGTCTTTGCATCGGCAGGTGCAAAGACGTTTTTTTATAGAAAAGGAGGTGATACAGCTTGGCCGTTTCACGCGAGAAGAAAGAACAGTTAGTTGCTGATTACGCAGACAAGCTTTCACGCAGCAACGCGATTATCCTTACGGATTATCGTGGGCTCACTGTGTCAGACATGCAGTCGCTGCGTGGCAAGATCCGGGAGGCGGGAGGGGCGTATAGCATTGTCAAGAACAGTCTGGCTGCCCGTGCCCTGGAAGCAGCGAGTTTGCCCGTGTCCGAAGACATGCTCACGGGTCCGACGGCCATCAGTTTCGCGTACGAAGAAGTCCCCGCCCTAGCCAAGGTTCTCGCAGATTTCGCTAAGGACACTGAAATTCTGCAGATAAAAGGCGGCGTTATGGAAGGCAACCTGCTGAGTCCAGAACAGATCAGTTCCCTGGCCAGCATGCCGCCGCGAGAAGTGATCTTGGCGCAACTGCTGGGCCTTATCCAGCAACCTGGCAACGGGGTGGCTGCCGTCGTTAATGCGGCGGGCAATAAGCTGGCGGCGACGATCAAGGCCTACGCTGACCAACTGGAAAATGCCGAGGCCGCTGCGTAACCAGTCGCGACCCCGACAGACTCTACACAAAAATTTGTCTATAATTCATAGGAGGATACGACGACAATGGCAGATCTAGAAAAAATAGCTGACGAAATCCAGGGCTTAACCTTGCTCGAAGCTGCGGATTTGGTCAAGCTTCTCGAGGATAAGCTGGGTGTGACTGCCGCCGCACCAATGGCGGTGGCCGCCGCCGCGGCTGGCGCGGCCGGAGCCGCTCCAGAGGAAGTGGAAGAGCAGACTGAATTTGACGTCGTGCTGGCCGAAATTGGTGCCAAGAAGATCCAGGTTATCAAGGTAGTGCGCCAGTTGACCAGCCTGGGCCTGAAGGAATCGAAGGAACTGGTCGACGGGGCCCCCAGCACGGTGTTGCAGGCAGTCTCCAAGGAAGCAGCCGAAGAGGCCAAAGCCAAACTCGAAGCCGAGGGCGCAACCGCTCAACTCAAGTGAGTGGGCTTTCGGGGAGCCCATCCCATCAAATGAGTTGAACCAGGTGCAACGCACCGCTTCGCGAAGCAAGTGCGTTGCACCTTCCTGCCTCAACTGAGGTGAAACCCACCCATCTCATTCTTGCAGCTCCTCCACCAGTTCGGCATATCTCTGTACCAGCGCCAAAGCTTGGGCCTGCGAAGCCGATTCGGCATATATCTGAAACTGTGGATAATCTGGATCAGGCAATACGAGCACCCATTCGGTCTCATTAATCACGATTTTCACTCCGTCAGTCGTGTCCACCTGATCACTTGGGCTGTTCTCAATCAAGCGTCGCATCACGGTGCCCTTAACCTCCCACGGACACGGTACTCGCTCGTGGATCACCTTAAATGGCGGCAGGCTGGCAATCACTTCGGAGAGAGTCGTCTGCTGGGTAGCCAGGAATTCTAGCAATTTGGCCAGGGCCATCAACCCGTCGCTGGCACATTGAAACTGGGGAAAGATGAAGCTACCTCTTCCATCGGCGCCCATAACGGCCGAAGCTTCGCAAGCTACCGTGGTCAAAGTGTGCGAGTCGACCTTGGTGCGTATGACGTGACCACCGTGTTGGGCAGCAATCTGCTCCAATGCATTGGGCATCGTCACCGGCACGGCGATGGTCCCCCCCGGCATAGCGCGCCAGGCCAGTTCAGCCAGCGCCGCTGTAGCCGTCGTATTTCTCAAACGTTCCCCTCGGTCGTCCACCAAAAACAGTTTTTCACCTCCCACATCCACCCGCACGCCGATGTGGGTATTGAGTGCTGAGACTATCAGGCCCAGACGGTCAAGGGCTTCCTGAAACTCATACGGCTGAATTGCCATACGTGTCTCGTCAATATTGGCGTTGAGAGCAACCACGTTGCAATTCAGTTCGCTTAGAATACCGGGCAGCACGCTGGAAACTGGGGCGTTGGCGTAATCAACCACGATGTAGAATTGGGCGTGGTTGATGGCATCGTAGTTGATGGCTTGCAGAAAGCCATCCGTGTACCGTTCCTTAACCTGCGGGGCATAGTTGATCGTTCCGATTTCATCCAGGTACACGCGTCGGAAATCCTCGCGGAAGAAAATCTGCTCCACGTGGCGTTTCTGGGCCTCATCCAGATTAAGTCCCGCAGCATCAATGAAGCGGATGTCGACCACTCGCTGGTCATAGGGTGAAAGGCGAAGATGGACGCCCGCTTCAGCTTCCGTATGGCAGGTATAGTAACGCGCGATGGGGATCGGTTGAGTGCCCAGGTCCCACGCGTTGACGCCAGCCGACGGCAAGCCTGCGATGATGGCCCGCTTCAGCATACGCGGGCTGCGATGCGGGTCTCGATTGATGGTGATCAGCGCTCCTTTGGGTAACGTGGCGCCAAAAGCTGCCCCCAGGCGTGCTGCGAATTCAGGTGTTAAGTCCACATTCACCACGCCGGTCACCCCGTACCGGCCAAAGAGCACACGTCGGCCCTGCGCACCCCAAATGATGCTGCTCTTCACGCTCGCGCCCGGGTCTATCTCTTTGCCGGGCCAAATTTTCACGTTGGGGTGGATTACGGCTCCTTCGCCGACGCGGGAGTTATCACCGATAATCGCGCCTTCAAACAGCACTGATTTGGCCTTGAGATTACAGCGCCGGGAGACGACAGCTCCCCGCACCTCGGCCGATTCGCCCACATAACAGTTGCGCCAAATCACGGATCGCTCAATTTGAACCCGGTTGTCAACAATTGTGTAGTCACGAACAACGGCGGGACCGTGGATGACGACTCCGCCCTTGACTTTGACTTCGTTCCCCAGATAAATCGGCCCGTAGAGGGCAGCGTCGGGGGCGATCTCCACCCCATACCCGGTCCACACACCACCGCCGATGTGATTTCCCAGGTCGATACGGCCTACCCTTCCCTCCAACACGTCAGCAGTGGCTTTCATGTAGGCCTGTATGTTGCCGATATCGCACCAATACCCGTCCGTAACGTAACCAAAAAGCGGCATGCCTTTGTTCAGCAGGATGGGAAATACGTCTTGCGAAAAATCATAGGAACCCTCGGGCTCTATCAAGTCTAACACTTCGGGTTCCAGGACGTAAATGCCGGTGTTGACCGTATCGGAGATGACCTGGCCCCAACCGGGCTTCTCGAGGAATTGGGTAATGTTTCCCTCGTCGTCGGTGGTAACAATGCCATATTCCAACGGATCGGGGACCGACTTGAGCGTGAGCGTGGCGACCGACCCTTTCTCGCGGTGAAATCTCAGAATGTCCGATAGGTCGACGTCGGTCAGGGCGTCGCCACTGATGACGAGAAACGTCTCATCAAGATATCGCTGTGCATTTTTCACACCACCTGCCGTACCGAGAGGAATCTCTTCCACAGAGTAGTGAATGTCCAGCCCCAAGCTGCTCCCGTCTCCGAAGTAGTCTTCGATGTGATCCGCCATATA
>JAUVPY010000133.1 GCA_030598425.1 Anaerolineae bacterium | reverse complement strand
TCGGCTCAGGGCGAGACGCTGCTTATGGTTGATGATGCCGGCGAGCCACTTAGAAACGCAATTGTCTGGCTGGATAATCGAGCCCAGGCAGAGGCTGACGTGCTAAGCCAGGAGTTCGGTGATGAAAATGCCTACAAGGTAACAGGCCAGGTCAGTATTGTGCCCACCTGGCCGGCCTCCAAGATATTGTGGATCAAACGAAATGAGCCGCAGCTTTTCCAGAAGGTGGGCAAGTATCTACTGATTGAGGATTACTTCATCTACCGCATGACGGGACATCTGGTGGCTGAGGGCTCACTACTCTGCTCGACTGTCTACTGGGATATCACCTCCAAGACGTGGTGGGATGACATGCTCCATTTCTTGGGTGTATCGCCCGATCAACTACCGACCATCAGTGAATCCGGCGAGCCGGTGGGTGAGATTCTCCCCCGGGTAGCACGGGAACTCGGCCTCAGCCCGACGACGGTTGTATGCACCGGGGCCTTGGATCAGGCGGCGGGAGCGATAGGTGTTGGCAATGTTGTCCCCGGCGTTTTCTCCGAGAACACTGGGGCGGCTCTAGCCATCTGTGCGACCGTGGACAGGCCAACTTTTGACCCTCTAAGCAGGATGCCCTGCCACTATCACGGTATCCCTGATACCTACATGGAGCACACCTTCACCACGGGAGGCATGGTCTTGCGCTGGTATCGCGACAAGTTCTGCCAGGAAGAGCTTGCCGAGGCCTCGGCCAAGGGCAAGGATGCGTATGACAGCTTGACGGAGCAGGCCAGCCGGGTCGCTCCTGGCTCAGAAGGGCTGACGATGCTGCCCCATTTGCAGGGCGCCATGGCCCCCGACGCTAACCCGAAGGCCAGGGGGGTTTTCTATGGCTTCACCTTGCGCCACGAGAAGCCACACTTCATCCGGGCCATCTTGGAAGCCATCGCCTGCACGGTCAAGAGGAATATCGATGTTCTGGAAGAGTTGGGCATCCGCATTGAGGAGATCCGCTGTCTGGGCGGAGGGTCCAGGAGCCCTCTCTGGAACCAGATCAAGGCCGACCTGACCGGCCGGCCGGTGGTAACCGTACATTCTCCCGAGGCAGCCTGCCTGGGCGCTGCCATTCTAGCGGGGAAGGCGGTTGGTCTGTTCCCCAGCCTGCAAGATGCGTGCCAACAGATGGTTGCGATCAAGGACAGATTCGAACCCAACCCCGACAATACTGCGGCCTACGCAGCTACCTATGAGCGCTATGTCGAGTTATACGACAGCCTGTGCCCGCTTTTTGAAAAGGAGACGGCAGTATGAGTCATACAGTACTCGTGACCGGGGGGTCTGGCTTTATTGGCGCCTATTTGCTGCGACGCCTGGCCGAACGGGGGGACACAGTCATCAACTTTGATGTCCGGCCGCCTGGGCCCACGGCAGAGTGGCGGTATGGACCGGTGGCCGATCGTATCCAGTTTTTCCCTGGCGGAGTTGATGAACTATCAAATATCGTTGCCGCCGTCAAGGAGCATCAACCCGATACCATCATCCACATCGCTGCCATTGTAGATTTGGCCGTGCTTAGCCAGAGGCATAGTCTGGCGATGCAAGTCAATCTTGGCGGAACGCTGAACATCCTGGAAGCCGCCCGTCTCTTTGGCGTGGAGCGGGTGGTCTATTTCTCCAGCATCGCCGTGCTGCCGGGTCTGCTATATGAGCCCGTGGACGTGAATCACCCGGTGCTCCTGGCGACCGAGGGTCCGGGGGAGAGTTTCTATGGTGCGGGCAAAGTGGCCTCAGAGGCTTTCTGCTGGGCCTTCCGAGAGGAGTTCGGACTCGACTTCATCATCCTCCGCCCGTCGGCCGTTTACGGTTTCGGGCAGGGTTTTCCGATCTTCATCAAGCCCATGGTGGAGAAGCCCGTCAGGGGGCTGCCGACGCGCTTTGAAACGGGGCGGGAATTCCCGCGCGACTACACCCATGTTGATGATGTGGCCCAACTGGCGGTCAGAGCAGCGGACATTCCCCCGGACGATGTGCAAGACCGGGTCTTTTACGGCGCGACCGGGCAACCCCTGGTGACGGCGGGTGAGGTGGCTGAAATCATTAAGGAATTGATCCCCGGTGCGGACATTGAGATCGGGTCCGGTTTGTCGGAGCAGGATCTCATCGAGATACGGTATCGGGGCGTCCTTAGTATCAAGAACGCACAGGAGCAGCTTGGATTTCAGCCTCGCTTTGCAAACATCCGCGATGGCATTGCGGATTACATTGAGACTTATCGGCGCTACCTCGCTGAGAGCGATGGGTAAGAGATTTTGACGGGGGCACTTTTACCGTAAGTAACCTGGGCATGTTCGGAATCAAGCACTTCGAGGCCCTCGTAAACCCGCTAGCTGTTCCCATTCCTCTTTGCCAACTTCATGTTATTCTACACCAACTCTGCCGAGGAGCCTGCAAATAACTTCACATTATTTTGAGAGGATCTTAAAGTGAGTGAAAACCCTTCTATACTTCACCGTCTTTTTTCGCTGGAGGGCAAGGTTGCGCTCATCACCGGGGCAGGCGGCGGAATCGGGCGCGTGCTCGCCGTTGCGTTGGCTGAAGCAGGGGCAGCAGTTGGCCTAAACGATCTCACGCTGGCTCGACTGGAAGAGCCCCATCGGATGGTCGAAGAGGTTGGCGGGTATGCAGTGATGTTGCCTGCCGACCTGGCGAGTGTGGACGCTTGCCACAAGCTGGTAGCCGATGCCTGTGCGGCCTTGGAACGTCTGGATGTGCTGGTTAACTGTGCGGTGGTGAACCGCCGTAAACCCATCGAAATGGTTACCCAGGACGACTTCGATACCATCCTGGCCGTCAACCTGCGCAGTATCTTCTTCCTCTGTCAGGCGGCACACCCGATCATGAGGGCTCAGGGTGGTGGGAAGATCATCAACGTCGGATCTATCAACTCATCTTACGGGTTGGGGACGGTGTCGGTGTACGGCGCGACGAAGGGAGCTGTTGCGCAGGTAACCAAGGTGATGGCCGTCGAGTGGGCCAAGGACAACGTTCAGGTGAACTGCCTTTCACCTGGCTTCACGTTGACGCCGCTTTCCGAGAAGTCGATCTGGGCCGACGAACATAAGAGCCAATGGTTACGCGACCGGATACCTGTACGGCGGCCGGCCAAGCCCGAGGAAATGGTGGGGGCAATTCTTCTCATGGCTTCACCTGCCTCGTCGTATATGACTGGCGAGACACTCGTGGTGGATGGTGGGTTCTTGGCTGGAGGATCGTGGGAAGGTTAGACATTTAGCGGGAGCAAGCTCTTGGCGCCAAAGAACGATATCCTGATGGGCATCACACGCGATAGGGTTAGCCTCCTCTCGTGGCTTCCCACCAATTTGCGTAGAGCCAAAAGGAGTAAAAACAATGGCGGACTTGAAATTTGCCGTGTTCGGAACCGGATGGTGGTCCCACTTTCAGATCCCTGCCTGGTTTGAAGTCGGCGGCGTCAAACTGGTTGCACTATATAACCGCACCGTATCCAAAGCAGAGAAGATGGCCGAACGGTTCGACGTGCCTCGCGTCTATGGTGACCCTGAGGAACTGCTTCAGAACGAGGAATTGGATTTCATCGACATCATCACCGAGGTCCAGGCCCACGCGCCCCTGGTTTACCTGGCTGCCAAATACAAGGTGCCGGTCATCTGCCAGAAGCCGATGGGGCCCGACTATGAGACGTGCCAGAAGATGGTTGAGACCTGTCGCGAGGCGGGCGTACCCTTTATGATCCACGAGAACCTTCGCTGGCATACACCCATTCGGGCGGTCAAGCACATCATCGACGAGGGCCAGATTGGCCAACCCTTCCGCGCCCGGCTGCGCATTATTGGCTATGACGACTACGCCAATCAACCCTTGTTAAAAACGCTGGAGAATCTGGTGGTGGCTGACCTCGGCAGCCACTTGCTCGATACCGCACATTTTCTGTTTGGTGAAGCGCAGAGCCTCTACTGCCAGCATTACCGTACCCGGGATGACATCGTGGGTGAGGACGTGGCGACCGTCGTGCTGAGATGTGGCGACGTGACCTGCACCTGCGAGATGAGCAACGCCACCTACAACGAGTGGGATGCTAACTTCCCGGCATCTGTCCTTGTCGAGGGCACCAAGGGGACGCTCGAACTGGGACCAGACTATTGGATTCGTTTTGCTGCCGAAGAAGGCCTCCAGGCTCGACGCCACGCACCGCCCACTTACCCCTGGGCCGATAACCAGACGGCCTGGCACGCCAGCATAGTAGACTGCAACGCGGATTTGCTCCAAGCTCTCAAAACAGGACGGCCGGCCGAGACCAGCGGCGCGGATAATCTGATGATCATGCGTCTGATGTTCTCGGCCTATGAGTCGGCGGCGCGTGATCAGGTGATAACGTTTGACTAGATTCAGTAGATACGGATTCTACGCTCAGGGCCGGTCCGCGACCGGCCCTGCCACACGTCACGGACCAATCGCGGACACAAGCTCTGATCTAATGGGTCTGATGATTAAAGGAGATCAATGTGGACATCGACACGATCCTGGAGAAGCAAGAGAAGTATATGTGGGGCACCTGGAATTACTACCAGAAGCCTATTTCTATCGCTCGCGGCGAGGGACTGTACGTCTGGGATACGGACGGCAAAAAGTACCTTGACATGTTTGGGGGGATGCTCACCCTCAGCACCGGCCACTGTCATCCCAGGGTTGTCGAGGCCATCAAGGAGCAGGTCGACAAGCTGATCTTCGCCCCCAGCCTCTATGCCCACGAAAACGCGGCGGTCTATGCCGAGATGCTGGCCGAGATCACGCCGCCCAACCTGAGCAAGACGTACTTTGCGCTGAGCGGCACCGAGGCGGTGGAGAACACGATCAAGGTGGCCAAAGCGTATACCGGCGCCCAGGAAGTGATTGCGCTCCGCGGCGCTTATCACGGCCTGACGGCGCTGGGCATGACCTTGACGGCCCATCCGGGCTTTCGCTGGTGGGGCACGAACGTGGCCGGCGTCAAGCACGCGGTACAGCCCAATTGCTACCGCTGCGCCTTCCATTTGACCTATCCGGAGTGTGACATCGCTTGTGCCCGAGACATTGAGGAGATCATCCTCAAGACGACCTCGGGTCGCATCGCGGCCTTCATCGCCGAGCCCATCGCTGGGGTCAGCGGTCTGATCACGCCCCCTCCGGAATACTTCGAGGTTGCGGTCGCCATTGCGCGCAAGTACGGCGGGTTGTTCATCGCCGACGAAGTGCAGACCATGTTCGGGCGGACGGGTAAATACTGGTCCGGTTCCCAACATTGGGGCGTGGAGCCGGACATCATGGCCGTGGGCAAGAGCACCGCCAGCGGCATGCCCCTGTCGGCGACCATCACCACCCCTGAGATCGCCGATAAGCTGAGCGGGTCGATCGTCTCCACCTTCCAGGCCCATCCCGTCTCCGTGGCGGCTGCCATCGCCACGCTGGAGGTGCTGAAGGAGGAGAACACACCGGCCCACGTGGCCGAGATCGGCGCTCAAATCCATGAGGGATTTGAGACATTGATGGACAAATATCCGCTCATCGGCAACGTCCGGGGTATGGGCTGCATGCAGGGCCTGGAGTTTGTGAAGGATCGAGAGACCAAGGAGCCGGCCAAAGAGGAGATGTCCGCACTGTTCGAGGCCACCCGCCAGCGGGGGCTGTTGATCGGCAGCGGCGGCACCGGCAATGCCTTCCGTTTCACGCCGCCGCTCGTCACCCAAAAGGAACACGTAGCAGAGGCCCTGGTCGTCCTGGACCACGCCATCGCCGAAGTGCAGGAGATGGCGATGTAGCGAATTCGTGCCTGCTCCTCCTTGGTACACCGATGCACTTGCGCTATAATTCGGGAAGGGTTTGAAAGGAGGAGAGAACGGTGGCGGATAGAGTCATGGTCACCGGTGGCTCCGGGTTCAAGCGAATACCTCGTCGCCCACGAAGAGATGTCTGCCAGGAGTGCAGAATATCAATGAAGGACCGGCGTTCCCTTTCACCGCGATTGGCCTGGCGCGATTTTGATCTCGAGTCCCGTGGCGTAGAATACGCGAGCTATTAGCATCTGATCCTTCTTGGAGTCATTCGTGATTTGCATTTTCGTGTCATTCGTGTTTCAAAGGGTGACTGGAGCGTGGAGGGGTGTGAATGAGTGATGAGAATCTGTTTGAGGCAGTGGGCCAAAAGGGACGGCTGGTCGATCACGTAGCGGATCAGATCGAGCAATCGATTGTTGACGGCCGGCTCGAAGCGGACACTCGATTGCCGTCTGAAACGGAACTCGCCAAGCAATTTGAGGTCAGCCGCACGGTGATCCGCGAAGCGGTGCACATGCTGGTGACCAAAGGCCTGCTCGAAACCAGGCACGGGGTGGGGACTACCGTAAGACCCTTCAGTCGGGACGTCATCGTCAGCTCGCTCAGTCGCTTTTTGAATGTCCAAAACGGGGACGTTTCCTTTGATCACCTGCACCAGGTGCGCTGTGTCCTGGAATTGGCCACCGCCCAACTTGCTGCCCGGAATGCCACAGAAGCGGATGTGGCTAATCTCAAACAGATTCTAAGCGACATAGAGTTATTAAAAGACAGCCCTGAAGCCTTCGCTGCCCGGGATGCTGACTTCCACCGGGCGTTGGCCGACGCAACTCAGAACCCTCTCCTGGTGGTTCTGGTGGGCTCGATCCGAGATCTGTTGCAGGAGTATTTCCTGGCGGCCCTCCCGCACGTGGATATCAGTCAGGACGTTCACCCGTACCACTACCGGATTCTAGATCGCGTGGCGGACCACGACGTTGAGGGCGCGCGCCTGGCCATGTGGGAGCACATCACCCAGGCGCCGTGGGAACAGGATTTGGATGAGGATCTGATTAAGTGGGAGTGATGAAGTCAATCT
>JAUVPY010000142.1 GCA_030598425.1 Anaerolineae bacterium | reverse complement strand
TGGAGAAGATCCGGGGCATTGCAGCCAAGCAGGTTCACGATGCCCCGCACGAGACCCTGCTGGTACTGGATGCTACCACCGGTCAAAACGCCCTCAACCAAGCCCGGTATTTCAAAGAGAGTGTCGGTGTGACAGGTGTGGTGCTGGCCAAACTTGACGGAACAGCTAAGGGAGGCGTTGTCTTTGCCATCTCCCGTGAGTTGGGCGTGCCGGTTCGTTTTGTGGGTACCGGCGAAGGATTAGAAGACCTGACGGAATTTGACCCCCAGGCTTTTGTGGATGGTTTGTTTGAGACATAGGAGTGAGGTGAACGGATATGGAACAACTTCGCGCGAGACTTACCGATCTGAATGAGCGGATCGGTGAAATCCTGGTGCGTCTTTGACGTAGCCGGAAAAGAGAAAGAGATCGAAAGGCTTGAAAAAGAGTCCGCGGCCCCGGACTTTTGGAATGATCAGTCAAGCGCGCAGGCGCACATGCGCCGCCTGTCGAGCTTGCAGGATGAGGTCGCAACCTGGCGTAATCTGAGCGATCGGGTGACCGATGCTCTCGACCTGCTCGATTTGGCCGAGTCAGAAGAGGACGAGTCAATAACCAGCGAATTGCTTGCCGAGGTCGAGGAGATAGAACCCAAACTGGAAAGGCTGGAGTTCCAATTGCGTCTCTCGGGCAAGCACGATCGGGATGATGCCCTTCTGTCTATTCACGCAGGGGCTGGTGGCACTGAGAGCCAGGACTGGGCACAGATGTTGCTCCGCATGTACCTGCGCTGGGCCGAAGCCAGTGGCTACCAGACCGAACTCCTAGATTCTACGGCCGGCGAAGAGGCAGGGCTGAAGAGCGTAACGGCGTTGATGCGCGGCGTCTGGGCCTATGGTTATCTTAAGCCAGAGCGAGGTGTGCATCGATTGGTGCGTCTTTCGCCCTTCGACGCGGCCCACCGGCGCCACACCTCGTTTGCCCTGGTAGAGGTGATGCCTGACATTGAGGATGATATCGAGATCAACGTCAACCCCGATGATCTCAGGATAGATGTGTACAGATCGTCGGGAGCAGGCGGGCAGCACGTGCAGAAGAACGCGACCGCTGTTCGCATCACTCACGAGCCGACCGGCATTGTCGTACAATGTCAGAATGAGCGCTCGCAAGCGCAGAACCGTGAAGTGGCGATGCGAATCCTGCGGGGTCGCCTCTACGAGCTAGAGCGGCAGAAGCGAGAAGAGGAGCAGGCCCAACTCAAAGGGGAACACATTGAGGCCGGGTGGGGCAATCAAATCCGGTCTTACGTCTTGCATCCCTACAAGATGGTGAAAGATCACCGGACGGACCACGAAGTAGGCAACGCGGAGGCAGTACTCGACGGTCGGCTGGATGATTTCATCGAGGCTTATCTGAGCCAATCAGTGGGGAAAGAAGAATAGCGGATCGCTATTGAGGTTGCTCGGCGATTTCTTGGATAGTGGGCAGTGCGAACGAGAAAGTACTGCCCGCATTTACTTCGCTCTGGACCCAAATGCGTCCGTCGAGTTTTTCCACAATCGACCGAGTGATCGCTAAGCCCAGGCCCGTTCCCTTTATGTGGGCCTGTTCGGGTCGGTCCACCCGATAGAATTTGTCGAAAATATGCGGCTGGTCAGTCAGGGGGATGCCGATCCCCGTGTCTTGGACGGAGACCACAATTTCGTCGTGACCGTAGTTCGCCTTTATGCTGATCTCCCCCCCGTCGGGTGTGTACTTAATTGCGTTGCTGATCAGATTGGATAACACCTGTCTTAATCGTCGAGCGTTGCCCACCACAGGTGGTAGATTCGTGCTGATACTCGTTTCGAGTTCAAGTTGTTTATCCTGCACCAGTTCTTCAAGTTGACTGACTACCTGGCTGATGAGAGGGGCGACCGCACAAGGTTCTAACTCCATATCGATGCCGGCTTCGACACGGGCCGAATCCAACAGATCGTCTATCTGCTCGGTCATCGCGGCTACGCGCTGTTCGATGGTATCCAGAAAATCCTGCTGCTGAGTGTTCACCTCGCCGGTCTGAGAGACCAGGTGCGTGGCGATGAGAATGCCTGATAGCGGAGAGCGCAGGTCATGAGAAACGGCGTTGATGAACTCCGTCTTCATCTCATCCAGTTCTTTAAGGTACGAGACATCCTGCAACGCTGCCACCCAGCCGCCGATCTGCTCGTCGCCGCTGGAGATAGGAGAAATGCTAGCGTGAAGGGTACGACCATCTGGCAACGGCACTTCGCCAAAAGTAGCCTCAAGTTGCTCAGCTTTGCTGAACAGCTCGAGTAGCGTTTCGTTTTGAACGATATCCGCCAGCAGTTGGTTCTCCCACTCTTGATCCGGCCCAAGCACTTCGCGCGCGGCCGGATTGGCCAAGACGACGCGGGAGGTGCGATCGACGACAATAATCAAGTCGGTAGTGCTCGAAAGGAAAGTCGAGAGACGAGCGCGTTCTTTTTCTACTTCTCGGAAGAGCCGGGCGTTCTCAACGGCAGTTGCAATCTGTGACACGACTAGCGCGAAGACGCGCAGGGCGTCACCTGCAAAATCTTCTGTCTTGCTCGAGGCGAGATGGGCAACTCCCATCGGGCCCAGGCGGGTAACGATGGGCAGAGTCAGCGTGGCGATCGGTGTCCAGTCCTCGGGCATCGGCTTCTGCCCAGTGATGATTTTGCGACGGACAAGGTCTAGCTCCTTCACTTCGATCAATGGCATCAGGGCGTTGAGCATCTCCTGAATGATCTCGTTTGCGAACGACTGATCGGCGGCAAAGGGTATGTTCAGACCCAAGTATCCATCATCTTCGTCCACGAGTAACAGGGCGTGTACGTCGCCAGGCACCAGGTGCGGCACAAAGGCCAGCGCGATGCTTAAGATGCGATTGGTATCGGTCGTTGAGACCAATCGTTCACCCATCCGGTTCAGCGTCTGCAATTCCGCCGTGCGCCGCTCCATCAGATCGAAGAGCTGTGCCTTCTCGATGGCGATCGTTAGTTGGGGAGCGATCTGCTCCAGCATCTCCAGATCCTGCGGGGAGTAAGCATCAGCCTGGGCGCTGGCCAGGTTAATAACGCCGCGTACCTTTTTCTGGGCCACCAGAGGCGCACTAATCATCTGGCGCATAGCTGGGTCGGAGATGACGCTAGAATCGAGTCTCAGTTCCTCTGTTCTGCGCAGGTCTGTCAGTCGGGCCTGGCTGGTCTGAACAATCCATTCTAGGCCAGAGTTCTCGAAGCGAATCATCCTTGGGAACAGGTGACCGCGCCCTGTCTGGTCGGTGAGATCCAGGATCTGCAAGTGGCGAGAGTTATCGTCGAGAAGACACACGTTAGCGTAATCAAAAGGCACAAGCTTGTGCAAGTGATCGGCGATGGCCTGGCTCACTTCGACGAGGCTCAGGCTGGCGTTAATGGCAGTGGCGATGTTTCCGATGATGGATGTACGCTGAGCTCGCTTCTGGGCCTCTTCATACAGACCGGCATTCTGCAGAGCGATGGCGAGTGAGGCACACATTGAGATCAGCAAATCTTGGTCGTCCCCTGTGAAATAGCCTTGCCGCTTGTTGATGACTTCGAGGGCGCCAATCGGGTATCCCTGAACAACAAGCGGGGCACACATCACGGATTTGGTTTTGAACCCGATAGCTTCGTCAATTTTGCTGAAGAAGCGAGAGTCCGTGCCCACATCGTTGACGATAGCTGGCGAGCCATTGGCTACCACCCAACCAGCGATGCCCTGGCCTGGTTGCAGCCGAAACTCGGTGACCTCGCTATTCTCGCCCCGGAGGGTGATCTCGAAGTACAGTTCGTTTGTTTCTTGGTCTACCAGCAATAGAGAACCGGCCTCCACGTCGAGAACATCGTTGATGCCAGTCATCGTGCGTTGGATGACTTCCTTGATGTCTAAGCTGGAAGTAATAGTATGTGCGATGTGGTTGAGGGTAGCCAGCGCTTCGGCTTGACGGCGAGCAGTGTCGCGCAGATAAGCACTCTGCAGCGTCACGCCCAAATGCTCGCCTATGGCTTGCAGCGCATCAACGGGTACCCTAACATCACGTGGGGATACTTGGTCCGCAACCACCATCGCGCCGACTGGTTCGTCGCCGACTAGTAGAGGTACGATCAGAGACGGATGAACTTCGAGCGTACGTAGCAAGGCATCAGCCAGGTCGTTGTCCAGGTGTCCATTCAACAGGGGCACGTCGCTGGCCAGACGCGGGACGCCAGCGTGCAAAACCTGCGTTAGAGGTAGGTCAGGATCGGCGAAAATGGGCGGGGGGGCAAGGTCGGTGAACACCACGCACGCCTGAGGATTGTTGGCCAGTGGCGACCGAATGATACCGCACGCAATGCCGCTTATCTGTGGGGCGGTCAACAGCCAGATGGCGTCGCTATCGAGCAGGCGCAGCAGACTGTGTCCAATCTGCTCAAGACGCTCCGACCAGGGGATGGTCTTCATCAGGAGCGTATCAACTTCTTGCATTACCCGCCAGGGTTGGGCGTAGCTGTTCATGTCAGGGTGTCACGCCTGTCCCCTTCTTCCACGAAGAGGAATGTGAGGTTACCCGCAGGCGAAGTCTCTCCTCCTTCGCTCATTGTATCATAACCGGAACTCCCAGAAAACAGTACTTTTGGCTATAGGTGTGTTAGAATAACGAATCGCGCGTGTCTTTGCTCCAAAAGTGTGAGGCGTGGTAGAATGAGAGTATGATGCGGCTCTCTCCTGTTGATGAGCTTCCTGCTACCTCCTATCGTGGCGTGTTGGGCAGTGGGGCTGTGTTTGAGCGTTTGACGCAGACCCTGGCCACCTCTGAGCGAGTTATAGTGCCTGCCCTGGCCTTCGCTATCGTCGTAGCCTTATTAGCGCCTCTCGGCCCACTGGCATCCAATCGGTTTCATCGTGATGAGGCCATCTACAGCAGTTGGGGGCTCGACATCGCCAGCGGCCGTGACTTGTTGCTCGGCGGTTCGCCGGTGGATAAGCCGCCACTCTTTTTCTATATCCAGGCACTCAGCTTTACCCTCTTCGGCCCCACCGAGGTGGCGGCTCGAACCCCGTCGTTGGTCGCGAGCGTGGTCAGTGTGGGGCTGATCTACGCGCTTGGACGCTCGCTTTATGGGCGGGGTGTAGGCTTATTGGCCGCTTATCTGCTGGCCGCCTCACCTTTTGCTATCCTTTTCGCCCCGACCGCCTTCACCGACCCGCTGATGGTCACCTGGGTGCTGGCTGGTTGCCTGGCGGCGGTCCGGGGACACTGGGTTTGGGGGGGCGTATTTATTGGCCTGGCGGCGATTACCAAACAGCAGGGGGTGTTCTTTGTGCCGCTGGCACTGGGACTAGGACTCACGTCAAGTCACAAGGCACAAATATCAAATATCAAATCACAAGTATCAAATCACAAATATCAAATCACAAATATCAAATCACAGATCACAAATCACAAATCTCAGGTTGTATCATTTGTGGTGGCTTTTATGGCGGTGTTGGGTCTGGCCTTTGCTTGGGACGTCGCCCGGGCACGCCATCCGGGCTTCCTGGCCCAGAGCCTGATCAGCTATGGGGGGCTGTCGCCCTTGCTAGCGACGGCCTGGGAACATTTGCTGGGCTATGTAAGCTTGCTGCGATACGGCACGGGCTCTCGGGTTATGAACCTCGTTTTGCTGATAGGGCTGCCACTGTTACTGGTGACGGATGGTCTCCTCTTTCGGGGCGGTTCGAAAGCATCCCCCAGCAGTGGGGGTAGGGCCGAGCTACAGAATCGAGCGCGGTCAGACCTGATCTTGGTGGTCTTCATTGCCCTCTTCCTGGTTGGTCACTCGCTGTTTGCCTTTGGGGTATGGGACCGGTATCTGTTGGGACTTATCCCGTTTTTGACCTTGCTATTGGCTCGCGTGCTGACCCTCCCCTGGCGTTTGTTCGGAGACTTGCCGCACCTCAGAGCCCTTGGCCTGCTGTTTGTCCTCGTTATGTTATCCTTTACGTTTCGCCCCATCCGTGACGCCGCAGCCAGCCGTTTCCCCGTCGGCGGGGACCACGGCGCGTACCAGGGCATCGAGCAGGTATCTAACTACCTCCGCGCCGTCCCCGCCGATACCACCTTGTACCACCGTTGGTTGGGCTGGCACTGGCGTTTCTACCTGTGGGGTAGCCCCTTCGATTTCCCCGCGTGGACCTCTCCGGCGGATCTGGCGGCCCAGGTAGCTGCTCGCCCCGGCGCCCGCCGTTACATTGTGTTCCCCAGTTGGCGCTCCGCCGCCGAGGCACGCCTGGCGCTGGCCGACGCCGGTCTGGCTATGCGCGAGGTGGAGCGTGCATTCCGCGATGACGGTACTGTATCGTTTATCGTATACCGTATTGAGGAGGTGCCATGACTCGCGCCCGTTTTCGCCCTCTTGGTGCTGGGCTGCTCGTCGTCGCGCTGGGCCTCCTTTTCTTCTGGAAGATCGTTTTCACCAACCTCATCCTGGTGGGTGTGGACTCATTTCTCTATTTCTACCCCTATAAGGCCTACGTGGCCGAGGCGTTGGGTTCTGGTCGCTTCCCGTTATGGAACCCGCATCTTTTTATGGGCGCACCCCTGTTCGCCAATATGCAGACAGCGATTCTATATCCTCTCCACTGGCCTTTTCTCTGGCTCCCGGCGCCCAGGCAGGTGGCTGTCTCTGTTGTGCTGCACGTGCTCCTGGCGGGCTGGGGGACGTTGGCCTATGCACGCCGTTCATTGAACTTAAACTGGCTCGGCGCCTTGACGGCGGCCGTTATCTTTGCGCTGGGAGGTTTCGTC
>JAUVPY010000127.1 GCA_030598425.1 Anaerolineae bacterium | reverse complement strand
GGAGGCCTGATTGAACTTAATCGCTGTGGTGTCTACTTTTTTTACCACTTGATCTCTCCTTTATGAAGCGGAGTATTCGAAAAAAACCACCCACCGGATTTCCGGTGGGTGGCTGCTTGTCTATTGAAACGATAAGCTATGAGTTTGAACTATCTCCCAGAAGGAGACCTTTCCACCGGACCTGATGCCGTCTGTGCCCAGGAAACGCAACACATACATGCGCGGCAAAGGCGCATGTTTGCACAGGTACAGTTGCAAACGAGTGAGAAAGAGAAACTCAAAACAGGATAACCCCAATCTGAGATATGATATTTTAGCACGCTCCTACGGGTCTGTCAAGTCAGTTGCGATTCGCTTGAGGTAGCAAATTGAACAGCGTTGGCCCTCCCAGGCTCAGCCTTCTCCAGTTACCCGGCCAGTGCCGACAAACGCCCGCGGAGTTTTTCGGCCTGCTCCTGCAAGCTGACCAGCTTTTCTTGTTCTTTCTGCACTACCTCGGCCGGCGCTTTGGCAATAAACCCTTCGTTGCTCAACAGCTTCTGGCTGCGGGCGACGCCATCCTCGATGCGCGCCAGTTCCTTGGCCAGACGCGCGCGTTCGGCGTCCAGATCCACCATCCCGGCCAAGGGCAGGTAGATCTCGGCGCCCCCTACCACCAGCGTGAGCGCTTGCTCCGGCTCGTCAAGCAAAGAGCGTGCTATGCGCAGGCTGTCGGGATCAAGCCGGGCCAACTCCACCAGAACATCACGCTGCGAGGAGAACAGATCGGACTTCTCTCCGGCTGCAATCTGGGCGACGATGCGACGGGCCGGTTCCACGTTATACTCGGCTCGAGCGTTGCGAATAGCCCGGATGGCATCCATCACTATTTGCATAGCCGCTTCCGCTTCTTCGTCCACGTCCCCTGCGGACGGCCACGGGCCAACCACCAGCGATTCGTCCCGGTGAGGTAAGTGTTGCCAGGTCGCCTCGGTGACGTAGGGCATAAAGGGATGTAGCAGCCGTAGCGTTCGCTCAAGCACGGAGACCAGCACCCTGCGTGCCGTGGCCTGGGCGCGGGCGTCGGCCCCATACAGGCGAATCTTGGCGATTTCGATGTACCAGTCGGCGTACTCGCCCCACAGGAACTCATAGATTTGGCGTCCAGCCTCGCCGTATTGATAAGCGTCCATAAGCTGGGCCACGTTCTCGACGAGGCGGTTATGGCGGCTGATGATCCAGCGGTCGGGCAGTGCCAACGCCGACAGATTCCACGTGCCGTGCCCGGCGTCGAACGCAGCTCCCAGATTGCTGACCACGAAGCGGGTGGCATTCCAGATCTTGTTGGCGAAGTTGCGATTGGCGATGATGCGTTCTTCGCTCAGGCTCATATCGTTGCCGGGCGTGCTGCCAGTCAGCAGCGTGAAGCGCAACGCATCGGTGCCGTATTGGCCCATCATCTCCAGCGGATCGATCGCGTTGCCAGTCGTCTTGCTCATTTTGCGTCCCTGAGCGTCGCGCACGAGGCCGTGCAGATACACTGTGTGGAAGGGGATCTGGTCGGTCATCTCCAGCCCCTGCATAATCATGCGCGCCACCCAAAAGAAGAGGATGTCGTAGCCAGTTTCCATCACGTCGGTCGGATAGAAACGTTTGAGATCCTCCGTCTCGTCGGGCCAGCCCAGGGTCGAGAAGGGCCATAGGCCCGAGCTAAACCAGGTATCGAGCACGTCCGGGTCTTGCTCTAGAACCTCCCCACCGCATCTTTCACATGTGGTTGGGTCCTCGCGGGCGACAGTCATATGCTCACAGTCGCCGCAATACCACACTGGGATGCGATGGCCCCACCACAGTTGGCGGCTGATGCACCAATCACGGATGTTCTCTAGCCAGTTATAATAGACTTTCGAAAATCTTTCGGGCACAATTTTGATGCGCCCATCACGCACCGCCTCCAGGCCAGCTTCGGCCAGTGGCTCCATTTTCACAAACCATTGCGTGCTGACCATTGGCTCAACCACCTCGCCGCCACGCTGGGAGCGGGGCACTTGCAGAGTGTACTTCTCGGTCTTGACGGTCAACCCGGCCGCTTCCATGTCGGCCCATAGCTTCTCACGACATTCGTAGCGGTCGAGCCCGGCGTAGGGGCCGGCGTTCTCGTTCATCGTCGCATCAGGGTTGAGGGCATTGATGATTTGCAAGCCGTGCCGCTGGCCGATCTCGAAGTCGCTTGGATCGTGACCAGGTGTGATCTTGAGCGCCCCTGTGCCGAATTCCATCGAGACGTAGGTGTCGTGGATGACCGGAATAGTGCGGTTGAGCATTGGCACCAGGCAAGTCTTGCCGATGAGGTGCCGATACCGCTCGTCGTCGGGATGGATGGCCACGGCCGTGTCGCCCAGGATGGTCTCCGGGCGGGTGGTCGCCACCGGGATGTAGCCCTGTCCCGGCCCTTCATCCAGGTCGGTCCCGGCGATGGGATATTTGAAGTAGTAGAGGATACCCTCCTCTTCGCTGTATTCCACCTCCAAGTCACTGACCGCGGTCTGCAGACCGGGCGACCAGTTGATGAGGTATTCCCCCCGGTAGATGAGGCCCTTCTCGTACAGACGTACGAAGGCCTCACGCACGGCGCACGACAGGCCCTCGTCCAGGGTGAACCGTTCGCGGTCCCAGTCGCAACTGGCCCCCATGCGACGCAGTTGGGTTTGAATACGGCCGCCATATCTGGCCGTCCACTCCCAGGTTCGGCGCAGGAATTCCTCGCGTCCGATCTCCTGGCGGCTGGTCCCTTCGTTGAGCAGCATACGCTCCACCTGGAGCTGTGTAGCAATCCCGGCGTGGTCACTGCCGGGGACCCACAGAGATGCTCGTCCCAACATACGATGATAACGAATCATCAAGTCCTCGACAAAGGTGGTGAGCGCATGCCCCATATGTAACTCACCCGTCACGTTCGGGGGCGGCATTGAGATCACGAAAGGCTGGGCCCCAGGGCCGGCAATCTCCGGCTTGAAATAGCCCTGGCTCTCCCACCAGTCGTAAAGCGCAATCTCCACAGCTTGGGGATCGTATGCTTTGGCCATTTGGGTGGTGTCTATTGGGCATTCGGGCATCGTGTATTCTCTCCTAATGCGATTAAAACCAAACCCCCCTTTCATCCAAGGACGAAAAGGGGGAGTCCTTCCGTGGTACCACCTCGGTTCTGACACGTATGCCCACACACTGCGACAAGAAGCGCAGCTTTCGTGTCAGCGCTCTCAACCGCGATAACGGGCGGACCCCGGGACGGCTTAATCGGGCAGGTTGCCTTTCAGCTACCCAACTCCCAGGCGACCTTCGGCAGATGGCACTGCGAGAGGCTTCCAGCCGGTGACCTCTCTTCTCTATCAGGCCGAGTGGTTCTGCCTACTCCTCCTGTTCGCTGTCGTTACATTTCGCAAAAAAGAACCAGGACGATGGGCTCCATCGCCCTGGATTTGTCTACAGTATAACGGATGAAGACGCGAATGTCAAGACCCTAGCAAATACTGGCCGCTGAAGGCCACAAGTATGAACCGAATGCTCTTTCCGGCCCACGCAGCTAGCACAAACTGCCAGACCGGCATCCGCAGTGTGCCAGCGACAATTCCGCCTATATCAAAGGCCGGGTTGGGAACGAGGGCCAGCAAGAAGATAACCAGCACCCCTCCCCTACTGTGCATCCGTTTCTCAAGACGATGGTAGAGTGCCCGCTCTTCGACGACGACCCGACCACCAACCCCGGCCAGATAACCGGTCAACTCTCCCAAAGCGGCCCCCAGCCCGGCTACGATCCCAACTGCTACTGGATCAAGCGCGCCGCCCACGGCGAATACCACCGCGTAACTGGGCGCCGGCAACAAGAGCGTTGCATTGCCAATGAGACTGATGAGAAAGACACCTGGGTATCCATAGATGGCAAACTCTCTGATATGATCGCGTAGCAGGACGATCCCCACGCTAATCCCAATGGCCGCCAGCACCGCGGCGACGCTTACCAACCAATGGCGTTTCTTCTTCACCGCTGGTTGGGTGGGCAGGGGGGTTGCCATCTTGGCGGTTGACAATTCAGGTTTGGACATAGCGCCTCGGCTCAGAGCGTACGAATGACCTGGGTTACTCCTCTGTGATGACGACCCCCTCCATAAAGTCACCCTGCTCCAGGCTGAGCACCACGTCCATTCCGTTGGTCACCTTGCCGAAAATAGTATGCTTGCCATCGAGATGAGGCTGGCTTTCGTGGCAGATGAAGAACTGGCTGCCGTTTGTGTTCGGGCCGGCGTTGGCCATGCTAAGACTTCCTGTCTCATTCTTGTGAGGGTTGCCCTTGGTTTCATCTTCGAATGAATAACCCGGACCGCCGGTGCCCGTACCGTGCGGACAGCCGCCCTGAGCGACGAAGCGGGGAATAACGCGATGGAACGTGAGCCCATCGTAATACCCATCACGGGCCAGGAATACGAAGTTGTTCACCGTTTTGGGAGCCTCGGCCGCGAAGAGCTCAAGTTCGATGTCGCCTCGATTGGTCTTGATTGTTCCCGTGTAGGTCTTGGCTAAGTCAAGTGTCATATCTGGATACGAAGGGTATTTTCTTGCCACATCTATCTCCTAAATCTCTAATATTTTGCTACTCTCTTGGTCAGTTTACCACGAACTGGATTGCTGTCAAGCAGTGCTTGCCGATTCAGCAATTGCCCGTCGTAGCAAGTTAGATTATCATAGTAGAAACCTTGGTCAAGGGGTTACCAGGCGCGGATATGTCAGTAATGAGTGATGTCGTAAATTCTGTGAAAAGAGGAAGAGGATTTGGGATTCTGCTTTACCTGATCCCTCTTCTATTCCTGGCCCTCTTTTTCCTTTACCCGCTGTTCTCCATCTTTGTCCTCAGCTTCGCGCCGGAGGGGAGATTGGATTTGTCGGCGCTGCGCAAATTGACCAGCACCGACTACTACGCCCGCGTCCTCTGGTTTACTATATGGCAAGCGACCCTTTCGACGTTGCTGACAGTGATCCTGGCGCTACCGGGCGCTTACGTCTTTGCTCGCTACCAGTTTCGCGGCAAATCGCTGCTCAAGGCGTTGACGACCATTCCATTTGTGCTGCCTACGGTGGTAGTGGCCATTGCCTTCACCGCGTTGTTGGGGCCGCGCAGTTGGTTGAATCAGACTCTAATGGCTTTGTTTGGCTTGGATCGTCCTCCGATAGCCTTGCAGCATACCATCTGGATCATCCTGCTGGCTCACATCTTTTATAATTACACCGTGGTGCTGCGCATCGTGGGGGGCTTTGGGGCAAACCTCAATCCCCGGATTGAGGAGGCGGCTCGAATGCTGGGTGCTCGCTCGCGCGATGTTCTGTGGCACGTGACACTACCCTTGCTGACGCCCGCGATTGCTGCCGCCGCGTTATTGGTTTTTGTCTTCTCTTTCACCAGTTTTGGGGTCATCCTAATCCTGGGCGGGCCACGTTTCGCCACGTTGGAGGTTGAGATCTACCGGCAAACGGTTAATTTGTTCAATCTGCCGCTGGCGGCTGCGCTTGCCATCGTGCAGATCCTCTTCACGTTCATCCTGATGTGGACCTATACCCGCCTGCAGGCCCGGACTGCCGTCCCCCTCGATTTGCGTCCCCGAGAGCGCACCCAGCGACGTGTGACCGGTATTCGCGACCGGCTGGTAGTAGGTGTTAACGTAACCTTGATGCTGGTGCTGCTGCTAGCGCCATTGCTGGCCCTGGTCGAGCGCTCGTTCAGGCTAGGTGGGGGATTCACTTTCCGTTACTATGGGGAGTTATTCATCAATCGACGCGACTCGATCCTTTACGTGCCGCCTGCTCAGGCCGTGGTGAACTCAATAGGATTTGCCGCCGTGGCCGTGGTTTTGGCCCTTGCGCTGGGACTTATCAGCGCCAGCTTGTTGGCTCGACCCGGACGACGGCGGGGCACACGCCGCATGCAGGCGCTCTTCGATCCTCTGCTGATGCTGCCGCTGGGCACCTCCGCCGTGACGCTGGGATTTGGCTTCATCATTGCCCTCGATGAGCCACCGCTCAACCTGCGAACGTCGCTGCTGCTGATACCAATAGCCCACGCTTTGGTTGCCTTTCCTTTCGTGGTACGCAGCTTGCTACCGGGGCTGCGCGGTATCAAGCCGTCGCTGCGTGAGACGGCCTCGGTGATGGGAGCCAGCCCCTGGAGGATATGGCGTCAGGTGGATTTGCCCATCGTCGGACGGGCCTTGCTGGTGGGTGCTGTCTTTGCCTTCACCATCAGCTTGGGCGAATTCGGCGCCACGGCCTTAATCGCCCGCCCCCAAACGCCGACCATGCCGGTAGCCATCTACCGATTTCTGGGGCAACCCGGCGCGCTGAATTACGGACAGGCGCTGGCTATGAGCACCCTGTTGATGCTTGTCTGCGCAGTGGGCATGATCGCGATTGAGCGCTTTCGAGTAGGGGACATCGGAGAATTCTGATGCTGCTCTCGATTCAGGGCATCACCAAACGCTTTG
Source organism: Anaerolineae bacterium (assembly GCA_030598425.1). Classification (GTDB taxonomy): domain Bacteria; phylum Chloroflexota; class Anaerolineae; order 4572-78; family NAK82; genus JAUVPY01. The sequence continues at coordinate 478 of JAUVPY010000127.1, read as the reverse complement.
GAGACGAACTGGCACTGGCTGACGTCAGCTTTGATGCGGCTGAGGGTGAAATCATGTGCCTGCTGGGTCCGTCTGGCTGCGGCAAGACTACGCTGCTGCGCATTGTGGCCGGGTTGGAAACGCCTGACGTTGGTCAGGTTCTGATTGACGGACAGGATATCGGCCCGGTGCCACCCCACCGTCGTGACTTCGGCTTGATGTTCCAAGACTATGCCCTCTTCCCCCACAAGAACGTGTTCGACAACGTGGCCTTTGGTCTGCGGATGAAACGAATGGCGGAGTATGAAATCAGGCAGCAGGTGGGGGAGGCGCTGGCCCTGGTGGGGCTGGAGGGCTTTGAGCGCCGGGGAGTAAACGAACTATCCGGCGGGGAGGCACAGCGCGTGGCCCTGGCACGTAGCCTGGCTACCCGTCCCCGCTTGCTTATGCTCGACGAGCCCCTTGGTTCGCTGGATCGGGCGCTGCGCGAACGGCTGAT
>JAUVPY010000249.1 GCA_030598425.1 Anaerolineae bacterium | reverse complement strand
GGTGCCGTGCTGTAACACCATCTTCCGGCGCCGCACCTGCGCGCTGCCGATCAGTTTTTTTCCTTCCACCGTGATCTCGTAGTTCGACGGCGTGTCGAAACAGACCCCACCCTTGTGCGAGTTGCGGACTTTCTCGCTTTGGGCTTGGAAGACATCAGCGCCCAGCGCACGGAGCCCGGCCAGCAGGCCGGTGCTCAGCCGACGATAGGACTCCAAGATGCCCCCCTCCACTCGGGGCTCACTGGCTGGGGCGATGACGCTGTAGGTCAACTCGTCGGTGTGCAGGATGGCTCTGCCCCCGGTCGGGCGCCGCACCCAGGAGTAACCTAGCCGGGCGCACGCGGCCTCGTCGACCTCCTCGTAGTGCTGGTTGTATCCCAATGACAAACAGGGTGGGGCCCATTGATAGAAGCGCAACGTGGGACGGCCCACGCCGTCGGCCAGGGCGTGGAGGATGGCCTCGTCGATGGCCATATTGGTTGCGCCGTCAGTTGGCGGCGTGACAAGCAGCCGCCAGGTAGCTGGAGAGAAGTGCGTCATCGCGCGTTCGTCCCGATAAACGGAATAAGGCCTGCCATAACAGTTAACAACACAGGCCTGTAAGCATTATATACCATGTTTAAGCCGCCAGTCAATGGAGCTAGGGTCACATTCGTCATATTGTGCAATCAGGCACGAAAGTGTTGCCTTTAGACAAAGGCTGTGTTATACTGCGCGAGACGTAAAACGTGATCCGTGACTCAAATTACCTTTCACGTAGACCTCTGCTGCGAGGAACGTATCACGCATCACGCATTACGAATCCCATTATTCGAGGAGGAATAAATGTCTGCACAAATCATTGATGGTAAAGCAATCGCGGCCACCATCCGTGGTGAGATCGCAGCCGAAGTGGAGGCGATGACGGCTCAATATGGCAAGGTGCCAGGTCTGGCGGCAGTTCTGGTCGGCGAACGTAGGGACTCTCAGACTTACGTTCGCATGAAAAAGAAGGCTTGTGCCGAGGTAGGCATCACTTCGTTTGGCCACGACCTGCCGGAGGACATCAGCCAGGAGGAACTGCTGAAGGTGGTGCGCGATCTCAATGCCAACCCCGAGGTGAACGGGATCCTGGTGCAGCTCCCGCTGCCCGATCATATTGACGACGAGGAGGTACTGGGAGGCGTTGACCTCGAAAAGGACGTGGATGGCTTCCATCCCATCAACATCGGGCGGCTCTCAATGAAACGACGCGATCCGCTGTTTGTCCCCTGCACGCCCAAAGGATGTATCGAGTTGCTCGACCGTTCCGGTATCGAGATCGAGGGCAAGCGGGCCGTAGTCCTTGGCCGCAGCAACATCGTCGGGCTGCCGGTCGCCATGCTGCTGCTACACCGCAACGCCACCCTGACCATCTGCCACTCCCGCACCCAGGACCTACCGGGCGTGGTGCGCGAAGCCGACATCCTGATCGCCGCCGTGGGGCGGGCCGAGATGGTGCGTGGCGACTGGGTCAAGCCAGGCGTCTCGGTCATCGACGTGGGCATCAACGCCGTGGACGACCCCACCCGCGAGAGGGGCTACCGCCTGGTCGGCGACGTAGCTTTTGACGAGGTCAAGGAAGTAGCCGCTGCCATCACCCCGGTGCCGGGCGGCGTCGGCCCTATGACGATCGCCATGCTGCTGCGCAACACGACGGACAGCGCCAAGCGCACGCTGGGGATGGAATAGGTTTTCGACTGCATACGACCCTGTTAGCGAGGGGCTGCCCATCTGGGCGGTCCTTTTTTGTTTCTCTCAGCCCTCGATAGTCACCCGCTTGGGTGCTGGCGAAGAAGAATTACCACAAAGACACGGAGTCCACTGAGCTTCTATATTATCTTCTCCGTGTTCTCCGTGCCCCAGTGGTTCAAAGTAAGCTCCATGCCTGTAACAACACTCAACAGGGGTACTACCCGGGTCTATGGGGGCGGCTAACTGGCTGCCTCACGGTAGTAATCGCACAAATCCTGCAAGGGACAGATTTCGCACTTGGGGTTGCGCGCGTGGCAGATCTCGCGCCCGTGGCGGATAACGTTCAAGTGGAAGGGGTAATACCAGTCAGGGGGCAGCAGATCTTCCAGCAGGTCGTGGGCTTTTTCGGCCGAGACCTTGGGGCCGATGAGGCCCAGCCGCACGGTGACGCGATGGACGTGCGTGTCCACCGGGAAGGCAGGCATGCCCAGCGAGAAGAGCAGAATGATGGCCGCTGTCTTGGGGCCAATCCCCTTGATCTGAGTCAGCCAGGCCTTAGCCTCGTCAACCGGCATCCCTTTCAAGAAATCGAGGCTTAGTTCGCCCCGCTCCTGGGTGATGAACTGGAGCGCACCCTTGATGCGGGGCGCCTTTTGTTGGGCCAGGCCGGCTGGCCGGACGGCGTCCTCAATGGCCTCGACCGGCCCGTCGCGTACCTTCTCCCAGGTGGCGAAGCGCGCCCGCAGCCGCTCGAAGGCACGGTCGCGGTTGACGTCGGTGGTGTTCTGGCTGAGAATCGTGCTGACGACCTCGGAAATGGGGTCCAGATGAGGCCGCCATTCGGGCTGGCCGTAGACTTCTAGCAGCCGTTGGTGAACTGCCTGGGCTTTGGCCTTGAGGGATTGGTTGGGGTCGGTCATGAGGTATCTAGGTGCAACGCACCTCGCGAAGCGGGTGCGTTGCACCTCTTTGTGCTATTTGTCCATCAGGGCGGCAACGCCCGGCAGTTCCTTGCCTTCCAGGAACTCCAACGACGCCCCGCCACCGGTGGAGATGTGACTCATCTTGTCAGCCAGCCCGCTTTGCTCGACGGCGGCGGCCGAGTCGCCACCGCCAATGATGGTGGTGGCATCCTTCAGGCCAGCCAGGGCACGGGCGACGGCGAAGGTCCCCTCGGCAAATCTGGGGAACTCGAATACGCCCATCGGCCCGTTCCAGACGACCGTCTTGGCGGCTGCCAGCCGGTTGGAGAAGTGGGCCACGCTGGCCGGGCCAATGTCCAGGATGCGCCAACCGTCGGAAACCTGGTCCACCGGCACGACTTTGGCATCGGCGTCCGCGTCGAAACGATCGGCCACAACGCAGTCCACCGGCAACACCAGCCGATCGCCCGCCGAGTCTAGCAGTTCGCGGGCGGTGTCCAGCGCTTCGTCCTCCACCAGCGAGTCACCGACGCTGAGCCCTTGCGCCTTGAAGAAGGTGTTGGCCATACCGCCACCGATAAGCAGCGAATCGACTTGTGCCAGTAGATTCTGGATGACGCCGAACTTGTCAGAGATCTTAGCACCGCCCAGGATGGCCAGGAAGGGACGCTTGGGGTCGGCCAGGGCACGTCCCAGGTAGTTCAGTTCCTTTTCCATCAAGAAGCCAGCCACCGCGGGTAGATGCTGGGCGACCCCGGCCGTGCTGGCGTGGGCCCGGTGGGCCGTGCCAAATGCATCGTTGACGTACACCTCACCCAGCGTGGCCAGGCCGTCAGCCAGCGCAGGGTCGTTCTTCGTCTCGCCCGGCTTAAAGCGGGTGTTCTCCAGCAGGATCACGTCACCCGGTTTCATGGCCTCGACGGCGCTTTCAACCTTGGGACCGACGCAGTCATCCAGCTTGGTGACACGCTTGCCTAGTAACTGGCGCAGGTGATCAGCCACCGGATCCATACGAAATTCTGGCTTGGGCTCACCCTTGGGCCGGCCCAGGTGACTCATGAGCACCACGGCTGCGCCTTGATCGAGCAGGTACTGAATGGTAGGCAGCGCGGCACGGATACGCCGGTCGTCGGCCACGGCACCATCTTTGAGTGGCACGTTGAAGTCAACGCGCACCACCACGCGCTTGCCCTTCACGTCCACGTCACGAACGGTTTTCTTGTCCATAGTTCAACTCGTGTCAGGGATCAGGGACACAGGGATCAGGACTTCGTATCCCCTGATTCCTGATCCCTTGGTTCCTGATTCCCTGAGTGCTTAAAGCTTCGAGGCCATCAACTCGGCCAGGTCAGCGGTACGGCACGAGTAACCCCACTCGTTGTCGTACCAGGTGACGACCTTCACCATGTCTCCGCCCAACGCCTGGGTGAACTGCAAGTCAACCGAGCTGGAATGAGGGTCTCCCTTGTAGTCGATGGAAACCAGCGGTTCGTCCACGGCGGCCAGGATTCCGCTCATCGGACCGGCAGCCGCGGCGCGGAAGGCCTGGCGCAACTCGTCTGTGGTTGTCGCCTTTTCCACAGTGGCGGTGAAGTCCACTACGGAGACGGTAGAGGTAGGCACACGCAGCGCGTAGCCGTCGAATTTTCCCTTAAGCTCGGGGATTACCAACGCCACGGCTTTGGCCGCCCCGGTGGTGGTGGGGATAACGCTCATGGCAGCCGCGCGGGCCCGGCGCAGGTCCTTATGCGGCAAGTCGAGGATGCGCTGGTCGTTGGTGTAGGCGTGGATGGTGGTCATCAGGCCCTTGACGATGCCAAATTCGTCGTTGACGACCTTGGCCGCTGGCGCCAGGCAGTTGGTCGTGCACGAGGCGTTGGACACGATGTGGTGTTGTGCCGAGTCGTATTTGTCATCGTTGACACCCAGGACGACGGTCAGGTCTTCACCCTTGGCGGGGGCGCTGATGATGACCTTCTTTGCGCCAGCCTGGATGTGCTTGCCCGCACCATCCCGATCTCGGAAGATGCCGGTCGACTCGACGACGACATCCACGCCCAGGTCGCCCCAGGGCAGGTTTGCTGGATCACGCTCGGCCAGGATCTTGAGCAGTTTCCCGTCAACCAACAAGCCCTCGTCAGTGACCTCAACCGTGCCGTCGAACTTACCATAGTTCGAGTCGTACTTGAGCAGGTGGGCCATTGTCTTAACGTCGCCGATGTCATTGGCGGCGACAACTTCCAACGTGTCAGGGTAAAAGTCACCGATAGCCTTGAACACCTGCCGGCCGATACGACCGAACCCATTGATTCCAACTTTGGTAGTCATGAAAATCCTCCTAATCGTTTTTGATGTTCAAAATCGGTAACCACTTAGTATGTCATTTCGACCGTAGGGAGAAATCCCTAAATACGGTGTCTTGCAAGCAACGTTCTGAGGGATTTCTCATTCCGCTGCGCTCCAT
>JAUVPY010000332.1 GCA_030598425.1 Anaerolineae bacterium | reverse complement strand
TCAAGCGCGCTAACCGAGCTGCGCCACGCCCCGATAAGTCGGGATGGCCGGATTTGAACCGGCGGCCTCACGGACCCGAACCGTGCGCGCTAACCGAACTGCGCTACATCCCGCCACGCCCTACGGGCATCGACAAACTATTCTAACACAACGACACGTCCCTGTCAAAACAAAGTGCCTGGCACCCAGGGCTCGTGCAAAGTCTAGAGAGATAGCATCCTGAGTAGCCGGAGCGCAGCGAAGGCGTATCGAAGGGTGCGGCTCAAGCGTCGAAACCTTAGCAAACCCGCATCCTTCGACTGGCTCAGGATGCTACTCTCGGCGTTGTCAAGCTGCTTTGCACGAGCCCTGGCCTGGCACCCGATCGCCAGAACCAAGTATTGCTGCCAGACGTCACCCCTCGCCGTAGATGACTTTCATTTCGTCGTAGATCCGGCTGATGCCAGCCCGGATACGCTTCTCCACAAACGACTTGTCGCCCGGCCGATAGGGGAAGTAATCAATCATCTGGTTGATGACAACCGCAGACTCGGATTTGGTGCGCCCCGAACGATATTGGCTCCGAACCTTAGCACGCATAGTGCGAATATACTCGGATACCGGTTCGGTCGCCTCCACGTTGCACAAGGGACCGTGACCGGGCACAATGGAGTTGAGTGACGTCTTGCGCAGTCGGGTTAGCACCTCGAGCCATTGTTTGCTCACGCTTTGTCCCAACGAAGGATGCTCCCCAACCACCACCACGTCACCCGCGAAGAGGATACGCTCGTCGGGTAGCCACACGCCGCTTGTGGCCGGCGTATGACCCCCCAGGTGGACGAACTCGATTTCACGCCCCCCCTTTTTTACGTAGAGTCGTCCCGTGAAAGTGATTTCCGGTTTCTTCAATTTGATTTCATCGAACTGGGCGGCAATCTCAGGCTGCTTCTTGAAGATACTCTTGGTGCGTTCGATGAATGTGTCTTTGTAACTGGATATCTCTCTCCAGGCCTCTTCGTGAGCGATAATCGGCGCGTCGAAATATTGATTTCCCATGATGTGGGCCCGATGGTGATCCGTGTTGAAAACGTAGAGCACCCTGTCCGCCATCTTGGCAACTTCAGCCACCCACGCTTTCCCGTCGGCGGGGATGAGAGGGGTGTCGATAACAATGGCCCCTATGTCGGTGAGGATACAACCCACATTTGCGCCTTCGTAATCGGTTTTGACGTAAACACCAGGAGCGATTTCTTCCATCAGATATCACCGTGGTCAATATGTTGTTGGGGGTGGTATGTGACCTCTAGTGTACCATAAGGTGACGTGATTTTCAACACTCCTCTTCCCAGTCTTTTTGGTAGACTTCAGGAGTTTCCTAATACCCTGGGCCTTATCCGGAATCGCCCGCCGATTCTGTCGGCAACCACAGAGTAAACGTGGTGCCCTGGCCAACTTCGCTTTCGACCGTCAGCCGTCCGCCGTGGGCCTCAGCGATCCAGCGGGCGATAGAAAGCCCCAACCCGACGCCTGTGCGCCCTTCGCGTTGAGCCCGATAAAACCGGTCGAAGATGTGCGGCAGCACGTCGGGTGGAATGCCCACCCCGGTGTCTTCGACCGATACCCGCACCCACTCCGGGTCGCGATAGAGGGATACAGTAACCGTTCCACCCTCCGGCGTGTATTTGAGAGCGTTGTCTATCAGGTTGAGGAGCAATTGCTTGAGGCGATCCGGGTCGCCTTCGACGACGGCCTGGTCTTCGTGCCCCAGGCGAATAGTCACCCCCTGACCGGCAAGGAATCGCGTGGCCGACATCAGTTGTGCCTGTCGGTAGACTTCTAAGATTAAGGTATCGAGCTCGACCAGCTGTTTCTGTAGCTGCATGCCAGCTTCGGCTTGAGCCAGCAGGAGCAGGTCGGCGACCAGCCGGTTCATGTGGTCTACCTCGCCCTCGATGGCGTCCAAGGCGGTGGCCCGTTCTATTGGGTCGTCGGCAGCGCCACGTCGCAGCAGGTCCACGTTACCCCGGATGGTGGTCAGCGGTGTGCGTAATTCGTGTGACACGTCGGCGCCAAGCCGCTGCTGCGCCTGAAAGAGCCGGTCCAGGCGCTCCAACATGGCGTTGAAGGTGCTGACCAGCCGGCCCACTTCGTCGTCGGTGGTGGGAACGGGCAGGCGTCGGCCCAGGTCCTGTGCGCGGGCGATTTGGCCCGCCGTCTGGGTGATGCGGTCGATGGGACGCAGAGCCAGCCACGACATCAACAAACCCACCCCTCCAGCGACCACTACAGTGACGATGATCCCTCCCATCAGCAGCACAAGGACACGGTGCAGCGTCGCATCAACCTCGATCAGCGGCTGGCCTACCTGCACCGCCCCAATCACTTCGCCTGCTACCGAAATGGGAACACTGACCATGCGCAGCCGCCCGCCGTTTTCTACGGCGATGGTCTTGAGCGCAGGTTGGTTCCGCATATTGATTGCCAGCAGGTCGGCGTCCAGAGGCAGCCGTTGTTCACCCAGGTTTTGAGATTGGCGCGCCACACTTCCATCGCTGCGAGTAACTTGGATGTAGACAGCCGGGGTTGCGAAAACGTCCAGTGGCGGCAGATCGATCAGCCCGGTGCGTACAACGGTGAGGGGGTCGTTCTGAGTCGCGATAACGGCTCCTACCTGAGCCGCCCGGTCCCACAGGGCGCGATCCACCTCATTCAACATGCTGATGCCGAGGAAGGTGTATACGACGGCACTGAAGACAACCAGGATGGCCGTCAGTACAGCGAGATATCCAAGAGTCAGTCGAACACGAATGGACATTGTCTTTTTAGGTGGTAGGTGGAGTATGGTAGGCGATAGATGGAAGCCGGTGGGATGAAAGTGGCTTCTCAATTATCCGCCTACTCTTCACGTAAAACGTAACCCACGCCGCGCAGGGTGTAGATCAGGCGGGGTTCATCTCCTGCCTCCAACTTGGCGCGCAAGTAGCGAACGTAAACTTCGATAATATTGGATTCGCCGCCGAAGTCATAACCCCAAATGCGATCGTAGATGATGTCGCGGGTGAGCACCTGGCGCGGGTGGTGCATAAAAAGCTCAAGTACGTCGTATTCCTTGGCAGTCAGCTCGATCTCGCGCTCGCCGCGCCGCGCCTGGCGGGTGGTTGGATCGAGTTCCAGGTCGGCAAATTGCAGTGGAGCGCTGACGTCGGGCGGGGCGGCCCGGCGCAGAAGGGCACGGACGCGCGCCAGCAACTCATCGAAGGCGAAAGGTTTGACCAGATAGTCGTCGGCGCCCGCGTCGAGACCGGCTACCCGGTCTGAGATGGCATCTTTGGCCGTCAGCATAAGTACCGGCTCATCGCAGCCGGCCATACGCAACTGACGGCATACCTCCAGGCCATCTATGTCGGGCAGCATGACGTCGAGCACGATCAGATCAGCCGGATTGCTGATCGCCTTCTCCAGCGCGGTCTCCCCGTTGGGAGCTACCTCAACCTGATAGCCTTCGAGGCGCAGAGTACGGCTGATGAGGCTGGCGATCCGGGCTTCGTCTTCAACCACCAGAATTCGTTCTACCATTTATGGCTCCATTGGCAAGCCCTGTCCCTGCCAGGCGTCCAGTCCTCCACGTATAACCTGTACATCCGTAAACCCACGATTCATCAACGTCTGTGCCGCACGGGCACTGCTCTCTTCGGCCGGTCAGGTTCAATAAAAGATGAGAGTCTTATCATTGGGCAGATCCTCTATGTGTGCCAGCAACTCCTCCTCCGGGACAGAGAGTGCACCAGCCGCGCGGGACTCCTGATAAAACGGCGCTTCACGCACGTCAATGATAACGCCCGTGCCAGACTGTTGTTGATTGTGAGCCTCGGCCGGGGAAACACGCGGTACGTTGGGATGGGGAAGTGAGCTTGGGTTGGGATTAGAGCCCGATTGGTCGGTCAAAACGATCAGTCCGACCCCCACCAAGATTATGCCCGCCAACCCAACGATCCACACGGAGATAGGCAGACTCTTCTTGGTCTGCCTATGCTTACGTCTCTTGGCCATTTCACCTTCCTGTATGTGAATTATCCTAAATTGTAGCACAGGCAGTGTGTAGGCGCAATCAAGGCCAAACCGTTCGTGCTGGTGGGTGCGACCCGAATTATAGGCCATAAGACTTCCGAAGTTTCAGCCTCAAGTTTTGAGGCAACTTCGGAAGTCTGCCCAAAATCCTGGGCGTACCCTATGCTGGCGAATTATTTGGTACTCCGCATAAATCGTGCTAAACTACCCCGCTTGTTTTGTG
>JAUVPY010000477.1 GCA_030598425.1 Anaerolineae bacterium | reverse complement strand
TGGTACGCAAACACAATTGGTTTATCGCGGTTACTGTAATCACAATACTCTCGCTGTCCCTGGGGGCCTGCGCACCAGGACAACAGGCTAAGGATACCAATTTGAAGATGGGCCTGTTGCCCATCCTCGACATTCTGCCCTTCTACGTCGCCGAACAAAAGGGCTACTTTGAAGACGAAGGGATCAACGTCGAATTTGTGCCGGTCAAGAGCGCCCAAGAGCGAGACGCGCTGATGCAGGCGGGCGAGATAGACGGCATGCTCAACGACCTCATCAGCACCGGCCTCTTTAACCGGGACGATGTGCAGATCCAAATCGTGGCCACGGCCCGGCGGGCGTACCCGGAGTCCCCTCAATTCCGGGTGCTGGCTGCGCCAGAAAGCGACGTCACCTCAGCACAGGATCTGGCCGGCGTGCCGATTGGCATCAGCCAAAACACCATCATCGAGTACATCACCGACCGGCTGATGGAGGCCGAGGGTCTATCCTCCGATCAGATCGAGATCGTCGAGGTCAGCGCCATCCCGGTGCGTTTTGAGCAACTTATGGCCGGCCAGATCCAGGCGGGCACGCTGCCCGATCCGTTGGCGCAGGGGGCGGTGGCCGGCGGGGCAAGCCTGGTGGTGGACGACAGCCAGCACACTCAATACTCGCAGAGCGTGCTCAGCTTCAGCACGGGCGCCATCGAATCCAAGCCCAACACCATCGAAAAATTCCTCAGGGCCTGGAACCGGGCCGTAGAAGATTTGAACACCAACCCGGACCAGTTCTCGGACCTGATGATCGAAAAGGGTCGGGTGCCGGAGAGTATTCAGGGGACCTATCAGATGCCCCCCTTCCCTGAAGGCGAGGTGCCCAGCCAGGCCGAGTGGCAGGACGTGGTGGATTGGTTATTGGAAAAGGGTTTGATTGACCAATCCATTGGCTACGAGGACTCGATAACAACTGACTTTGCCGGGCAGTAGCTGCAAGCAAGATCGAGCCTTACCGTACCACCGTCCAGAAAACCGACGGCAACCGGGGTAGCTATCTGCATCAACCTCAGTTCGGAATTGCGCTTAAGTGTCGTTAACCGCTTAAGTGTCGTTAACCTAAGAACTCCGAGCCAAGGTTGTATCGTGATGCAAAGAAAAAGAAGGGGAGATAAACATTAGATGGGCACAGAATCGACAGCTACGATTTCGGCGCGAGGTGCAAATCTGGCTGAGGTCGTAGAAGGCTTCGACCTGGAAGAAGAGATGACCCAGGTTGAGGATTTCATGCAAGGCCTGGTTGGCTCGCCTGTGATGGTCATCTCGGAACCGGCGCGACACGTCATATCGGCGGGTGGAAAGCGATTGCGCGCCCTGTTGGTGCTGCTCGCCGCCAGGCTGAACCACTACGACCCGCCCAAGGCGGTGGCTGTGGCCTCCGCGGTGGAGTTGATCCACGCCGCCACCCTCGTCCATGACGACATAATCGACCAGTCGCCGCGTCGCCGCGGGCTGGCGACGGTTCACAGCAAGTGGTTCCGGGACGCAGCCCTGGTGGGCGGCGACTATCTCTTCGCGCTGTCAGCGACGGCCATAGCCCGCAGCGGCGACATCCGAGTGCTGGATTGCCTGGGGCGAGCAGCGGTGCGCATTTGCGAAGGCGAGATCAGCCTGGTGGGTAACGTGAATCCCATCGACCAGGCATTGGAGGCTTATTACTTTAAGATTGGCGGCAAAACCGCCGTTCTGTTTGAGGAGGGTTTAAAAGCCGCGGGGGTGATCAGCGGTGCTTCGGAGACAGAGATCGAGGCGCTGGGACGCTATGGGCACAACCTGGGGATGGCATTTCAGATCACCGACGACGTGCTCGACTACGTGGGCGACCCGGCGGTGATCGGCAAACCGGTGGGGGGTGACCTGCGGCGACGACAGATCACGCTGCCGCTCATCTACGCCGCCGACGACGGCATGTCGCCCTCTATGCGGACCACCATCGACCGCATCGACGACGGCGCAGCACCCGACGAGATCGAGGGTCTGTTGACCTGGGTCCAGCGCTCGGTGGGCATCGGGCAGTCACAGCAGGAGGCGCAGCGCTACTGCCAGGGGGCTTGTGATGCACTGGAGATCTTCCCGTCCTCACCCATCCGCGACGCGCTGGAAGGCATCGCCTGGTTTGTATTGGAGCGTAACAGGTAGCCTGATCTAAGCGCCAAGCATCTTTGAGTAGCTGTCAGTTCCAAATCCGACACTAAAGCCCGTCTCATATCGAGACGGGCTTGTTCTTGCCGGCCAACAGCACATTCGCTATACTGGAACGAGGAGAGGTAGACCGGCCTTCAATAGCCGACAGTTTTCCTGGAGGGAAGCCTATGCTCCCAAAGGCCGACGTGGTCGTCATCGGCGGTGGGATTGTCGGCGCCGCCTGCGCCTATTATTTGTGCACTGCTGGGCTGGACGTGCATCTGGTGGAGCGAAGTTTTCCCGCCAGCGGCACGTCGCGTGCCTGCGACGGCCTGATCCTGCTCTGGGACAAGAGCGGCGCGGAGTTTGAGATGGGTCGGGCCAGCGCCGCCCTGTGGGCCGAATTGGCGGAGACTCTGGAGCTTGATTTTGAGTACGTCCGCGACGGCTCGGTCTTGCTGGCCGAAAGCGGGGAGGGGATGGTCTCCGCTCGGGAGAGGGTGGCGGAAATGGAGGCTGCCGGGG
>JAUVPY010000402.1 GCA_030598425.1 Anaerolineae bacterium | reverse complement strand
CGCACCCCTCATGCATTACGCAATACGAAATACGCAATACGCAGCACAAATCATTTCCATCTTCTGCAAATAATCCCGCAAGGAGTAACCAATGTCATTGCCTATGCCGGCCTTCTCAGCTCAGACGCGACAGGAGAACCTGGATCGGATGCGATCCACCCAGTTTGACATCCTGGTCATCGGCGGTGGTGTCACCGGCGTCTCCATCGCCCGCGATGCCGCGCTGCGTGGCTATAATACCGCGCTGGTGGAACGTGCCGACTTCGCCAGTGGCACCAGCAGCAAGTCGTCGAAGCTGGTGCACGGGGGGGTGCGCTACCTGGAGAGTTTTGAATTCGGCCTGGTGTTCGAGGCTTCCCGGGAGCGGCGCTATGCCCTGCGCAGCAGCCCCCACTTGGTGCGTCCTCTGCCCTTCGTCTTCCCCGTGCACGAGAACGATCCCAGGCCGCTGTGGCAGATCACCATCGGGATGTGGCTTTACGATGCGATGGCCACCTTCCGTAACATCGAACGTCACCATATCTTGAGCAGGGGGCGTGCCTTGCGCGAGGAGCCCGTCATTGGCCCCGAGGGGCTGACTGGCGCTGCTCACTATTACGACGCCGCCACCGACGACGCCCGCCTCACGCTGACCATCGCCCAGGATGCCCATCAAGCTGGCGCCGTGGTGGTTAACTACGCCCAGGTGGTCGGTCTTCTGCGTGAGGGTGAGACGGTGGTAGGGGCTCAAGTGCGTGACCAGGTAACCGGCGACGAGTTCGAGGTACGCGCCCGGGTGGTAGCCAATGCCACCGGTCCCTGGACCGACTATTTGCTGAAAATGGCCGATCTAGACGCCGCGCGCCGCCTGCGGCCCACCAAGGGGGTGCACGTCATCGTCTCCCGCGAGCGCATCTGGTCCCGAGCGGCCATCACTATGAATTCGCCGCGAGATGGGCGGCTGATGTTCCTCATACCCTGGGGCCAGTTCAGCCTCCTTGGCACGACCGACACTGACTACGACGGTGATCCCGCCGACGTGTGGGCCGACGCCGGGGACATCGCCTACATCCTGGAAGCGGCTCGCCACGCCTTCCCCGTCGCCCATCTCAACGAGGCCGACATCATCAGCGCCTACGCCGGGTTGCGCCCGCTGATTGGCTCCGACGCGCCCACCGGCTATAAGGTCTCTCGCGAGCACCAGATACTCAACACCGCTCCCGGCTTCTTTACCATTGCCGGCGGAAAGCTGACCACCTTTCGCTCGATGGCCGAGGAGATGGTGGACGAGATGGCCCGCTATCTGGGTCGCGAGCACGGTCTGGGCCCGGCTCACCCCAGTCAGACCGACAATCGCATCCTACCTGGCGGTGATATCCCCGACTGGTACACCTACCAGGTGGAGAAAGTGGTCGAGCTGAGCGATCGCCTCAGCCCGGAGACAGTCACCCACCTCATCTCCACCTACGGCACCGGGTACGCCCAGGTACTGGCTCACGCCAGGGGTGACGAGCGTCTGACGCCCCCCCTCGTCCCGGGCTTACCCTACCTCAAGGCCGAGGTGGCACACGCCGTTCGCCACGAAATGGCCCTCACCTTGGAAGACACATTGACTCGCCGCACGCACGTCCTCGATCAAGTGCGGGACAATGGGTTGGACGTAGCCCCCGAGGTTGCCGCGCTGATGGGGGCCGAACTCGGCTGGTCGGAAGAGGAACGGGCCAGGCAGATTGAGGGTTACCGGCGGATTGTGGAGCAGACGCGCCGTTGGCGAGGTTAATGGCTGCCGATTGGCCGACGCTCAAAACTCCGACGAGATCAGGAAGTAAATACTCTCAATGTCCTCCTCACTGCCTGCGAATATCTTGCCGTTGGTGCGATTGGCTAAAGTGGCCATCAAGTCTTCGTCGGCGTCTTCACCGTACGCGATGGTATAGATCTTAACGCCGCTGGCCTCGCTGCCGGAGGGCAGGTGGCTGAGCATATCAGCCTGACTGGGGCCACCCTCTACCTCATTAATCCCGTCGGATAGGAGGACGATGCCGTAGATGCGCTGCTCGCCGTCAGCTTCGTGCTGCGCTTGTAGACCCTCAATCCGGTCCACGGATTGAATGACCGATTCGTGAAGAGCTGTACCGCCGTCAGCGAACAGCCCCTCGATGGTGAGCCGCAGATTCTCCGCGCTGCTCCCCCCCGGCCCGGAATAGGGTAATTCGAGTATCTCGTCGGAGAAGACTATCACGTAGATTTCGTCCGCGGCGTCCATTTCATCAATGAAGAGCGACGCGCCCTGAACGGCCTGCTTGATTTTATCCCCTCGCATACTACCCGAGACGTCGATCAGCATCACCACCGTCGCCTTTTTCTTGACCTGATGCCACGCGTCAATGATGTGGTTGATTATCTCATCGTTGGGATAGGGAAGATGCGGTACATCATCCTGGGTGGTGGTAGGCACAGCGCCGTGAGCCAGATCGATGGGCGATTGGAGCGCCACCGCTGGATCAGCAGGGCGCAGGCCCCACTTGACGGTGCGAGCCTGCTGATCCGGCGAGAGGAGATAGTCGCGAAAGATCTCGGCAGCCTCGGCCTGTTCCGGACTGATCCAATCGGCATCGAGGATACAATACGGGTTTTGCACCCAGAACGTGCCGCCCGCCGGGTAAATAGCCACCAGTGGAAACTGCAGCTCGTCGTTGTGATCCGTGTTCCATTTGATCACGTTGCTTTCATACGAAGTAACAGCGTGCAGATATTCGGGGCCACGCTGAGTCATTCGATCCAGGATATCGGTGTCTTTTTTACCGTAATGGAAGACATTGCGCTCAACTGCACCCACTCGCTCGGCAACATTATCACTTTTGACTTGATCTACCGTCAGCCCTTCCGTTGCCTCAGCCGCAGCGTACACCTCGGCCACCAGTGAGAGCATACCTGAATTGCTGTGCTCGGGGTGGGGATGGCCAAACTTGAACTGTCCCCATTCCGGATGGCCATACGCGCCCCAACCGTCGGGGTTATTCGATAACGCAGCCAGATCGTTCCAACCGATGGGCTCGTCGGGCCAACCCATTGCACGAGCCATCGGCTCCCACATTGCAATAGCTAACGGCACGCGAATAGTCGCCGGGCAGTCGGCCTGAATCAAGTTGCGACCCGATCTATCGCTCCAGGCCTGGTTGATGCGTGTCACCCACAACTGGCTGCCAGGGCTCCAGACTGCCGGCTGGATTTTGCCGTCAAGGATATCGTTCATCGAACTACCGGAGCCAATGTGGTGAGCCACCACGACAATCGGCTGCCCGCCAGGGGTAGTCTTGGCTTCGGCGTTGAATGACTCGACTACCTCATCGATCCAATCCTGTTTGGTGTTAGAGGAGTAAAACTCGACTACGACGGCATCCCTTGGCAAAGGCGTGCCGGGCACCTCACCCGCACCGCCCACAGACGGCAGCCCAACCGGTGAGTCCGGTAAGAACAGCGCCCCTGCCAAGATAATCACAACAATACAAGCAAGGGAAATAATCAGAAAAAAGATGAGACGTGTGCGACTGAGGCTCATAGGACTTCTCCTTGCTCACTACTCCCGCCCTAACCGGGTCGCTATATGTTTACTTTGGAGGCACCTAT
>JAUVPY010000186.1 GCA_030598425.1 Anaerolineae bacterium | reverse complement strand
GGGGGTTTTAGTTCCCGCGGATCAGCCTTCGTCGTCGGGAGGGGCTTTCGCTCGTATCGTGTTGGGGATGATTGTTTTCCACTTGAATCCCATTGGTTCATCCTGTATTCTGTAAGTGATATTATCAGCCTCGGACGGAAGGTTTTTGCCAGGGCACTCTCATTGAAGCATAAAAGCCATTCCTCAGCCGAGGTTCGACTTTTATTTCATATATGAAGGAGGAGGAAAATGACCAAGCGAAGCGTTGCATTAGTAGGTGTTCTTATCGTAATGGCCATGATTGGAAGTTCCGTCATCGGGGCAGTTTCGGCGTTTGCAACATCGGAGCCCGCTCCCGGACCAGTGGCAACATCCTCACTCCAGGATGTTCAGACGCAGGAGGCCGGGGAGCCTATCCACGTTGTGATTGAACCGCAGCACGCGCGGCTTCCGGTGTATACCGAGCCGCCGACCTTCACCGCAGAGCAACTGGCAGAGATGCAGGCCATGCCGCATGAAATCAACCTGCCCGGCCCGCCGGTGCCGATGGTTTCCGATGATGCCGGCTTCCTGGGGGCAGAAACCGTCGTGCCGTTTGACACGCTTGCCACGGAGGGGCCGGCAGCCGACTCAGACTTTGAGATTTTTCGCAGCACCGATCTGCGAGATACCGCCAGCCTGACGAACGTTGTTCGAGGCGTCAACGAGCCGAGCCTGGACGCGCACAACGACAGCATCTTCTGGACCGGAAACGGGTACGCCGCGCTGTCCACCGACCGGGGGCAGGCGTGGGGCTACGTGAATCCCAGGGACTTCCCAACTGCGAACGCCGGATTCTGCTGCGACCAGGTCGTTATCTATGATCCCGGTAACGATATCATGATCTGGCTGCTCCAATACCACGAAGACGGGACCACCAACACCGACCGGATCGCGGTCGCGCACGGCTACGAGCTGAGGCCAGACCTGGCATGGACGGAGTGGACTTACTATGACTTCAACCCGCAGCACTTCGGCTACCCGACCAATCGCTGGTTCGACTACCCGCGCATGGCGGTTACCGACAACTTCCTGTACGTCACGAGCGTCGTCTCGGATATCCCCGATGGTTACCGTCGGGGCAGCGCCACCTGGCGCATCCCGCTGAGCGAGCTGGCCGCGGGCGGAGGTATCAACGCTAGTGGCTACCCGCTCGACGAACACCATCTGATGCCGACGCTGGGGCCGACGGACCGCATGTACTTCGGGACGCACATCGACAACTCAAGCCTCAGGTTGTTCACGTGGCTCGACAGCTCTTCTAGTTGGTCCACCAGCACGCTGACTCACGACGCGTATCCGTCCTCTGACAGATTCAAACACGACTGCCCGACGACTGAGCCGGGTGACTTACCTGGCGACCCCCCGATCAACATCTGTCGCTGGTCGGACGACCGCATTCTGGGCGGCTGGGCGAGCAGCAACATCATCGGCTTCATGTGGAACGCCGCCGACGGGTTGGTCGGCCAGACGAGCTTCCCCTGGCCGTATGTGGAAGTCGTGCGCTACAACGAAAGCACCTTGGAGAAGATAGACCAGCCGCGCATCTGGAGCAACAGCGTGGCCTGGATCTTCCCTGGGGTGGCGCCGAACTTCAACGGCCACATCGCCGGGCCGATCTTTGCCGTAAGCGGCCCCAGCAACCTTTATCCACAACTAAACTTGTTCATCTGGGACGACTATACTCCGGACCCGGTCACGAACGGCTGGGAGGTCTACTTCGTGCGGGGCAGCACCAACGCCTACTTCTTCACCGACAGTAAAGGCAAGCCCAGGGGCCGCTGGGGCGACTACGTGACCTCGCGCCAGTACCGCGCGTACTCGAACACCTGGATCGGCGCTGGCTTCACGATGCAGGGCGGCGCGGACAACAAAAACGCGCACCCGCAATTCGTGTGGTTCGGGCGAGAACGCGACGCACCGCCCGTGAATACATGCAACGACGACTTCGGCTGCCCGTTGACGATCAGCGCGGATATCGGTTTACCGTCCTTCACGGCCTATGCCACGACCGCCGTAGACGACCCCATCATCCCGACTGCCTGCGCATTCTCCGCCGGCCTCTATCCACGCCAGTCTCGTAGCGTGTGGTACGAGTTCACACCCACGGCCACCGGACCCTACACGGTATCTACGAGCGGCAGCACCTACGACACCGTGCTGGCCATCTGGACCGGCAGTCGCGGCTCGCTTTCGCTGGTGGAGTGCGACGACAACGGAGGGGGTTCCGACTTCTCTTCCAAGATCACCCGCTCGTTCACTGCCGGCGCCACCTACTATCTGGAGGGGATGCGCTACGGCAGCGGCCCCGGCGGGACCCTGTGGATGAATGTGACCAGCGTGCCCTGCTACACGCTGACGACAAGCGTCAGTCCGGGTGGGAGCGGTAGCGTCACTCCCACCCCAGCATCCAACTGCCCAGGTGGCAAGTACACCTCAGGCACGGTGGTCACGCTGACGGCCAACGCCAACCCTGGCTGGACCTTCAATAACTGGTCGGGCAACGCCAGTGGCTCGGCCAACCCGACCAGCATCACCATGGACGCCGACAAAAGCGTCACGGCCAACAATAACAATGTTGCGCCGGTCGTCACAGCCACGGGCGGCGTCATCAACGAGAATGGGGTGGCCACCGTCAGCGGCACCATCACCGACCCCGGAACTCAGGATACCTTCACCGTCGTCATCGACTGGGGCGAGGGTAGTCCGCAGACCTACAACTACGGCGCAGGAACAACGGCCTACAGCGAAACGCATCAGTACCTGGACGACAACCCCACCGCGACAGCCTCAGACATCTATTCCGTCGGCGTGACCGTGACCGACGACGACCTGGGCGTGGGAACAGCCAGCACGACAGTCACCGTCAACAATGTAAACCCCGTCGCCAGCATCGACCACATCACCGATGATGTCGGCAACGAAATCGGGGTAGACGTTCCGGTCGCGCTGGTTGGGTTGGTCATCGACATCGAGGGCAGCTTCACCGATGTCGGGACGCAGGACACGCACACGGCCAGCATCAACTGGGATGATGGTACGGTCGATGACGCGACCGGTACAACGGCCGGGAGTCATGCCTACGCCACGCCCGATATGTACACGATCGAACTCACCGTGACGGACGACGACAATGGCACAGACGTGTCATTGGCCGACGTCACGGTCGTCGACGCTTTCGGTGCCATCACGGCACTCATCGGTGAGTTGTCGACACTCCCGGAGAATGCCAACATCGCGCAAGCACTGGACAAGCTTATTGGGGAGAATGGTGGCGACGCCGAAAACGGTGCCCTCGACCAACTTGCGAGGGACAATCTCAATGCTACCTTGGAGCAAATCAAGCAGGCGATGCAGGAACTGGAGGCAGCCGAAGCTCGAGACGCAAGCCTCGATCTGACGATCCTGAAGAGCCTGCTGGCGCTCACCGCCAAATCCGTTGCCGTCGATGCGCTAGAACGGGCCGAGGCAACGGCCAGGAATCCTGCCCATGACCGGAAGATCCAAAATGCGGCAAACCAGATCACCGAGGGGGATGGTCTGCTCGCCGCACGTGACTACGTTGGAGCGGTGGACAGCTATCAAGAAGCTGTGCGCGAGGCCAGCTCTGTATTCTAAGGCACATAGAACACGGCCAAAGACCGGCCCTAATGTATCGATGAGGCCGGTTCGCATCCTGCAACCGGACTCTGTCCCCTGGAGGTTCGCCTTTTCTGCCCGCGATCGGCGAAATCCAATATCATGAAGATCGTTGCATGGGTAACTACAAGGTACACCGAAAAATAGGACATGTGGAGGCAGGAAAATAACCACTAAGACAGCAGAGCAGATATCGGAGGATGCCTGGAGGCCAAATACATCTGCTAATCCGACTGTAAGCCCTCGAAAATACGTCTGCTAATGTCCTGCGGGCCAGGTTTCGGCCTCAAAATCAGGTTGCGACGGGCCCGTAACCGCTCCGATGCGTCCTAAATTTGCCCGTATCTTGCAGTTACCCGAAAGAGAGCAGCCGTCGACCTCGACGGCTTGCTGCAGCAGAGCCATTCCAATTAGCTATGGGTTGCGATAGTATCACAATGGGGTGGGGGAGAGGAATAGGCGTTTTCTTGTCGAGCGTTGTTATGGCGGACCTGCTAGTCCTCGTTCTACATTGGATATTTGTGGACAAGAAAGAACTTCACTCCAAGAGGCGGCCCGTTGCAACCTTCGGACTGAGTCTTGTTGAGATTGCCACGGTATTCGCGGTGATCTTTGCTCTCACAAGATAAGCCAAGCAACCAGGAGCTTGGTCGATATTCTATGAGAATCTACGGAGCATATTCAAACTCCGCCTTGCTCCCGTTTCCGATACTCTTTGTTGCCACATTGCGTCCCATTCTCAGCTCTTTGTCTGTGGGCTTGTCTTTGGCGTAGTCATTACCAGTCTCGTAGGATCGGTTGTAAGGGGTGAAATCCGAGAAAACGCAAGGTAGAAGCATGCACTACCGCCGCCTAACAACTTCCATGAGAAGGTAAAGAATGTCATGGATCGACGTGGCGACCTTTCTCTCTGATCTCACCTCGCCAACATCCTTTCGCCTCACTGTACCAGCCCCCCGCCTCGCAAGGGTCGGGGGTTTTTTCATTCTACAGCACGCCCGTCGTGTTTGGGCGATTGTTTGTTCTATTGAATTGCAACTAAAAATGACGTAGTATTTGAATTACGTTACAGACTAACATTAAAGCGGGAATCCATCTAATTCGACGTCGTGCCCGACCTCACCTGAGGTTGGGCGTTTTTTCGAAAGGTAAAAAGCTCACTTCTTCTGCGTAGTTTTGTATCATGTTTAACGGGTACTCGCCGTTCAATAATAGTTAGGGCGTTGCAGTGGCAGCATTCGTCGGCCACACTCGGTGGCCTCATAGATAGCAAGGGAGGGACTTGTGAGAAAAATTCAGTTAGTTCTTGTGCTTACGGCCGCACTCATCGTGGCAACGGCGTTGCCGGCTGGTGCAACACCGGGGAGTGGAGTCGTCATTGAGGTCGCGTCCTCCCTCATGGGGGCTCCGAGTCCGTTCGTGGCGTCGGGTCCGGCCGTTGACGACGGTCTGGTGTGCGACACGGGCACAGTTGTAGAAGACTCCGGTAAGGTGACTGGAAACTCCCCGAATGGGTTCAACTGGAAGGGGATCAAACACTTCACTTGCGACGACGGATCCGGTGAGTTCTTCGTGAACCTACAGGCGCGGATCGACTACAGGAAGGGCACTACCTTCAACTGGAATATCCTCAGGGGCACAGGGGATTACGAGGATCTCCACGGCGCCGGCAGCGGAGTCGGGCTCGACATATGCGGCCCAGATTGTGTGTCCGACGTTTACGACGGCCGGCTCCACATCGACTGATCCGATGCCGGGAGCGTAATGAGACGCGGGGACCATGGAGGGTGCCCGTAAAAAGGGGACCCCTGCTTCGGCGGGGGTCTGCCACTTATAAAGGTGATAATTCAATCCTTGGGAACTGAGGCGACCGGGAATCTGGTGCAAGGCAACTATATTGGCACCGACTCCAGCGGCACGGTGGGCCTAGTTAACTTCGAAGACGGCGTTGTCATCCTGAATGCGCCTGGCAACACAATTGGGATGGGACAAGCTTTGTGCGCATCGAATAACCAATTGGTGTAAGTCGGCATAACAATTCGCTGGAAGCGACCTGGGATGCGACGCGATTCCCACCCGACTCGCAAGGGTCGGGGGCTATCTTATTCAGTTCAGTTTGAGTTGAGATAAGCAAAATATACTTAGGAATTAGCAAAGTACCCCAGGAGAGTAGGACGCCAGCCCCCAGCACGCCCCATCGTGTTGGGGGCGATTGTTTGTTCATTTGTAAAAATATTGCACAGCTGTTAGAGTGAATAAGAGTAACACCCTCGAATTGTCTGCCCTGTAAAAGAAGGTTGTACAAATATGAATGGCACATATTAGTAATTGATGATACGGGGGATTGGGATTTTATTTCTTGCATTCAGTCTCT
>JAUVPY010000472.1 GCA_030598425.1 Anaerolineae bacterium | reverse complement strand
GCGGGCCCGGCTGGCCCGGGAGCTGCACGATGAGACGGTGCAATCCCTTGTCGCCCTCAGCCAGCGTACCCAGATGGCGCAGCGGGAATTAGATCGGGATCCGCAGCGGGCTGCTGAGCGGCTGTCTGAGATGCGCGCAATGATCGCACTGGCCATAAAGGAAGTGCGCCGCTTCAGCCGCGCTTTGCGGCCCTTGTACTTGGAGGAACTGGGCTTGGTGCCCGCGTTGGAGATGTTGGCGCGCGAAGCCGACGCAGCATTCCGAGTCACAGGTCACACTCGGCGCTTGACCCCGGACCAGGAGCTAGCCCTCTACCGCATCGCCCAGGAAGCCCTCAGCAATTCCCAGCGTCACGCCCACGCGCGCCACATCGACGTGTCGCTGACTTTTCACGAAAATGAAGCGATCCTGAAGGTGCGAGATGACGGGACAGGATTCCCGGTGCCGGACCGTTTCACCGACCTGACCAGAAATGGCCATTTCGGGTTGCTGGGAATGCACGAACGGGCGCAACAAGCCGGTGGACGCCTGACAATTGCGTCGACTGCCGGTCGCGGGACGTTGGTCGAGGCGCGGCTTTCCGATGAACGGCAGGCTGCATCTCCACACCAATAGGTTTCTTGGCCATGTTCTTCTCAAAACTTCTATCTCCCTCGTTAGCAGTCACATACGCCATTTGGCGGGGTGACTAATAAGCCAAACTGCCCTTGTGGGCCACCAGGCGTCGTGCTACACTGAAAACCAATTAGCCACAAGCGGCATTCCGTTGCTTTCGTCGGACGAACGTTCACGACGAGCTGGGAGAATTGGCCGCTGGCACTTGGCCTTCGCGCAGGTGCCAGACAGTGAAGATGAAGCTGACTGACCTTGACCGAGCCAGCAGGGAAGGCACAATGGACCATCAAGTGCAGGTCTTAAATGATTCCCAGGTCGTGACGCGGGAGCTGACCCAGGCACTGGAAGCCCGGGGTATGCGTGTCTACCTCAGTTTCGATCTGCGCACCGCGCTTGACGGATTGTCCGACTGCGGTTGCCCTCACCATGGGACGGACCAATGCTCCTGTCAGTACACTGTGTTATTGGTGTATGGCAATGCGCCCTCGCCAGCGCAGGTGGTGGCGCACGGGAGAGATGGACAGACTTGGCTATCCGTGCCTGCGACCGACGATCGGTCTACAACCCTGCCAGAGCGTATCCTGGACATTCTGACGACTACCTTTTCGCCCGAGCGGCCGCACTACAACCACTCTCCGGCTCCAAACGTTGCGGACTCCGACTGTTCTCATTCCCCGGGCTGATCAAAAGGAGCATCGGCACTGCGGACTGTAGGCTGCGAAAAGCCTGCCCCAAGGTTTCGGTCAAGCGACTGTCCTGCGCCTGGCAGGTGGACACCCGTCTTTTTCGAATTCGAAGCTCTATGACGCGTGAGGAGGATTGAGAAATGCACCAACAGGCAAAACCGGTGGCCGATCGTACGCGAACCCTCGTGGACTGGCTGCAGCGGCGGGTTTTGGGATTCAGTCACCATTGGCTGGCCTGGGCCAATCTATCTTTAGGAGTGATGGTTGGCCTGCCGTGGCTCGCCCCAATCTTGATGAAGTTGGGAGCCACCGGTCCGGCACGAGGAATTTACCTTTTCTACAGCATCCTGTGCCACCAACTCGCTGACCGCTCCTTCTTTCTGTTTGGCCCCAAAGTGATGTACGCGTCCACGGAGCTGTTGACTTTTACCCCTGACGCCGATACCTGGTTGGGACTTCGCGCCTTTACGGGTACTGCGGAGTTAGGCTTCAAAGTGGCCTGGTCCGACCGCATGGTTTCTCTTTATGGAGGCATCTTGCTGGGCGGGCTGATCTTTGCGCTGCTGCGTCAGCGGTTGAAACCCCCACACTGGCGCATATTCTTGCTGATGGTGGTTCCAATCATAGCGGATGGTGTCACCCACTGGCTCAGCGACCTGGCCGGCCTGGGGCAGGGATTTCGTTACAGCAACGGTTGGCTGGCCACACTGACTGGGAACCTATTTTCCAAGAGCTTTTACGTGGGCAACGCACTGGGCTCATTTAACTCTTGGATGCGGCTGATCACGGGCCTGCTCTTCGGATTGGGGGTGGTCTGGCTGGTGTATCCGCTGATCGAGGCTTCCTTTCGCGATGTGCGTCAGATGCAACAACCACGGATGCGTGCGCATCAGACCGTGACAGATGTCACGTGACATCTGTCACTTTGTACCCCCGCCATTTGGCCTATACCTGAACCCGCCATTCGGCGCTGGTGGGTGTCGCTTCACCATGATATGCTCTACAAAGTTGCGTTAAGCGTCACAGATAGGATGCCCAGGCCGCGGCACCTATCTCATCCTGCGTGGAGGTATGGCATATGCGTCGTTGGCTACGGTTGGTCTCCCTGGTGAGTGGATTGCTCATCCTGGCAGGGTTGGCGACCCCGGCGCTGGCCCAGCCGGAGAAATCTGAGAGCATTCACATTTTCTTTAGCGCCGGCTGCGCCGATTGTTGGCCCTACGTCGAAGAGACACTGACGCCAGCCCTGCTCGCCAGTGGCATCACAGCAGAATCGGTCATCCACGACTTTACCCGGCCCGGCGGCCGCCGATGATTGGCCGGGCAGGCGGAGGCGGTTGGCCTCCCCCGGAGCATCGCCGATTCGCTGTATGCGTTTGTGCCTCGTCCGGACGGCGGGGTGTTAGTTGTGCTCGGCCACGTTCCCGGCCCAATGCTGAACGACTTACTTGCCCGCGACGATTTGCCTCGCAAGCTGGTCATCCAGCAACCAAAAATGCACGGTCAG